>NZ_JAMFRV010000199.1 GCF_026224925.1 Pseudomonas sp.
CAAGATCCACCCTGGCGACGCTGCTGACAAAAACCTGTATGACCTGCCGCCTGAAGAAGCGAAAGAGATTCCACAGGTTTGCGGTAGCTTGAAAGAAGCCCTGGAAGAGCTGGACAAAGGTCGTGCGTTCTTGACCAAAGGCGGCGTATTCAGCGACGACTTCATCGACGCTTACATCGGCTTGAAAAGCGAAGAAGAAATCAAAGTACGTACTTTCGTACACCCACTGGAATACGAGCTGTACTACAGCTGCTAATCCAGTCACGTCAGTTGCATTGACGTAACAAGAGGCCTCCTTCGGGAGGCCTTTTTTGTGGCTGCATTATAATTTGTCTCATAGCCGGTGCATCGCGTGGCCCGGCCGAACCCATTGTGTTCTATGCTGCCACGCCAGCCCGGTCGCGCTAACTTATCTATAGCAGCCCATGCCAGCCTCCACACTCAACGCGCTTTTGGAGATTCCATGCGTCGAAGCCTTATCTATTTGCTGCTGTTGGTTACCTTGCCTGCTGTCGCGCAGATCTATAAATACACCGATGCCAATGGTAACCCTGCCTATAGCAACCAACCGCCCAACGGCACCCCCAGCGAAACAGTGGACTTACCGCCGCTTAACAGCGTCAATACTAAAAAGCCGAACGTGCAGAACGCCGCGCCCACGACGCCACCTCAACAGAACCAAGCGACGGCGGCCTATAGCGTGCTTGCGCTGACGGACCTGCCCACTGACGAAGCCCTACGGGCCAATAACGGCACCTTTACCGTGGGTGTTGCGATACAGCCGCACCTACAGTCAGGGCATCTGTTGCAATTGGTCATCGACGGCAAGTCCTATGGGCAAATTAGCAATGTCCCGCGGCTGCAGGTAGTGAATCTTGAGCGCGGCGAGCACAGCTTGGCCGTGCGCGTGGTGAGCGGCACCCAAGTTATCCAGCAAAGCGAAACACTCACAGCCACGGTGCAGCGAGTCCATGTCGGTAAACCTTGATTTGCCGAACAGTAAAGTATTGGCGCGACGTGTCTCAGTGCTAAGCATGTTGCTGTGCCTGCTGCTGACTGCCCTGCCCGCAGCGGCTGACGTTTTTACCTACATCGACGCCCAAGGAAATCGGGTATTTACCGATCAGCCCCACAAAGGCGCAAGTCGAGTAGAGATCCCGCCCAGTAACAACATGACCGCGACGCCGCCCAAATCGGTGCCGAAGAAAAAACCAGCCGCGGTAAAGCCAGGTCCACTGTTCCACTACCAAGTGCTGCGCATTTTGGTACCGGAACCTGACGCGACCATCCGCAGCATGACCGGCGAATTAATTGTCAGCGTCAATAACGATCCCGATTTGCAAAAGGGCCACCTATACCGCTTGCTGCTTGACGGTAAGCCTTTCGCGGAAGCGGGCCGCAGTCCGGTTTTTCCGCTGACCAATATTGATCGCGGCACTCACCAACTGTCCGTCGAGATTCTCGACGAATTGGGCCGTATCGTGGAACGCACCGCCAGCCAAGAATTTCACATGCTGCGCATCAGCCTGGCACAGAAGCGTCTGGCCCAGCCGTGCACCATCGAAGACTATGGCGTGCGTCCGGAATGCCCAATTGCAGATAAACCCATAGAAAAAAGCAGTTGGCTGCCGTTCTTATGAGCGCCAAAACTGGCGACGCTCCGTATTGGTGCAATACTGAACGGACTGTGACGCAGCTTTACCCATTTTGGTTCGCAAACCCGTCAAAATCACTCAGCTAAAGGGCCCATTGTCCGAAAAAAGCCCGATTTTGCGGGTTTAACGCTTCTTTTCGGAGCCTTGGTTTGTTTTTTGCAACTTCCATCTAACTAAGCGCCCTACCCGCACCGTATCAGCAACTTGCCCAACCCTTGCGAGGCTCGGCCCGCGTTCGCCAGTGGTTGCAATGTGCCAAAAGAGGTCAACGAGAATTTATGACTATCAGTGATGCGCTGCACCGGCTGTTACTCGATAACCTGACGACTGCCACTATTCTGCTCAATTGCGACTTGCGACTTGAGTACATGAATCCCGCAGCTGAAATGCTGCTGGCCATCAGCGGTCAGCGCAGCCATGGCCAATTCATCAGCGAATTGTTCACCGAGTCAGTTGAAGCGTTGCACTCGCTGCGCCAGGCCGTTGAGCAAGCGCATCCGTTCACTAAGCGCGAAGCGATGCTGACGGCGTTGACCGGTCAGACGCTGACTGTTGACTACGCTGTCACGCCGATCCTCAACCAAGGCCAGACCATGCTGCTGCTGGAGGTCCACCCGCGTGATCGCTTCCTGCGTATCACCAAGGAAGAAGCCCAGCTTTCTAAGCAAGAAACCACCAAAATGCTGGTGCGTGGCTTGGCTCACGAAATCAAAAATCCACTTGGCGGAATTCGCGGCGCCGCACAATTGCTGGCACGCGAGCTACCAGAAGAGAGCCTCAAGGATTACACCAACGTCATCATCGAAGAGGCCGATCGCCTGCGCAATCTGGTCGATCGCATGCTGGGTTCGAACAAGCTGCTGTCGCTGGCCATGACCAACGTGCACGAAGTGCTTGAGCGAGTGTGCAGCCTAGTGGAAGCCGAAAGCCAAGGCTGCATTACTTTGGTGCGTGATTACGACCCGAGTATTCCGGACGTATTGATCGATCGCGAACAAATGATTCAGGCCGTGCTCAATATAGTGCGCAACGCAATGCAAGCCATCAGCGGCCAAAACGAGTTACGCCTGGGCCGCATCAGCCTGCGTACGCGCGCCATGCGCCAGTTCACCATTGGCCATGTTCGCCACCGGTTGGTGAGCAAAATCGAAATTATCGACAACGGTCCCGGTATACCGGCCGATCTGCAGGAAACCATCTTCTATCCAATGGTCAGCGGCCGCCCAGATGGCACCGGGCTTGGCCTGGCGATTACCCAGAACATTATTAGTCAGCACCAGGGGCTGATCGAGTGTGATAGCCATCCTGGCCATACTACTTTCTCGATCTTCCTGCCGCTGGAACAAGGAGCAGCGTCGTCATGAGCCGTAGTGAAACTGTCTGGATCGTCGATGACGACCGTTCTATCCGTTGGGTTTTGGAAAAAGCACTGCAACAAGAAGGCATGACCACCCAAAGCTTTGACAGCGCCGACGGCGTCATGAGCCGCCTGGCCCGTCAGCAACCCGACGTGATCATTTCAGACATTCGCATGCCGGGTGCCAGTGGCCTCGACTTGCTGGCACGAATTCGCGAGCAGCACCCGCGTTTGCCAGTGATCATCATGACTGCCCATTCAGACTTGGACAGTGCCGTAGCATCGTATCAAGGCGGTGCGTTCGAATACCTGCCCAAACCGTTTGACGTTGATGAGGCCGTGTCACTGGTCAAGCGCGCCAATCAGCACGCCCAAGAACAGCAGGGCATGGAAGTTGCGCCGACGCTGACCCGTACTCCGGAAATCATCGGCGAAGCACCGGCGATGCAGGAAGTGTTTCGCGCAATCGGTCGCCTGAGCCACTCCAACATTACCGTGTTGATCAATGGCGAATCAGGTACGGGTAAAGAGCTGGTTGCCCACGCTTTACACCGTCACAGTCCTCGCGCGGCGTCGCCGTTTATTGCATTGAACATGGCGGCCATTCCCAAGGATTTGATGGAGTCCGAACTGTTCGGCCACGAGAAAGGTGCGTTCACCGGCGCGGCCAACCTACGGCGCGGCCGCTTCGAACAAGCGGATGGCGGCACTCTGTTCCTTGATGAAATCGGCGACATGCCGGCCGACACCCAGACCCGCTTGTTGCGCGTACTGGCGGACGGCGAGTTCTACCGTGTTGGCGGGCATACGCCGGTCAAGGTCGATGTGCGGATCATCGCCGCGACTCACCAGAATCTGGAAATTCTGGTGCAAGCCGGTAAATTTCGTGAGGATTTGTTTCACCGTCTCAACGTGATTCGGATTCATATCCCACGGATGTCCGACCGCCGCGAAGATATCCCAACATTGGCCAAGCACTTCCTGGCCCGCGCCGCGCAAGAACTGGCGGTTGAACCGAAGCTGCTTAAAGCTGAAACCGAGGAATACCTCAAACATCTGCCTTGGCCCGGCAACGTGCGCCAGCTGGAAAACACCTGCCGCTGGATCACGGTGATGGCGTCCGGGCGTGAAGTTCACGTCAGCGACTTGCCGCCAGAGCTGCTAAGCCTGCCCCACGATGCTGCGCCAGTCACCAACTGGGAACACGCACTGCGTCAATGGGCCGATCAGGCACTGGCACGCGGACAATCGAGCCTGCTCGACAGCGCAGTGCCGACGTTTGAACGCATCATGATTGAAACCGCCCTCAAGCACACAGCCGGCCGCCGCCGCGATGCTGCTGTGTTATTGGGCTGGGGCCGCAATACCTTGACTCGCAAGATCAAGGAATTGGGCATGAAAATCGATGGCGACGAAGACGACGGCGACGACGCCTGAGTCAATCCCCCAGCGCGGTGTACCTGTTACACCGCGCTGAGGCCTTCCCGAATAAATTCGGCCCCACAGGTCTAGGGCAATCCACAGACCTACAGGTTTCCTTACTGATCAGTCGACGGTTTTTCCCACAGGTTGATCCCGCCTTCCACTGCAAAGCTGTCGATTTCCTTCAACTCGTCCTGGGTGAAATCCAGGTTTTTCAGTGCGCCGACGTTTTCAATGATCTGCTCTGGGCGGCTCGCGCCGATCAATGCGGAGGTGATGCGCGGATCTCGCAGGGTCCAGGCCAAGGCCAACTGCGCCAAGCTTTGGCCACGACGCTTGGCGATTTCATTTAACGCACGCACGTGTGCAATGTTGCTCTCGGACAGGTGCGAAGCCTGCAATGAACCACCGCCTGGTTTATTGACGCGCGCATCCTTTGGGATGCCATTAAGGTATTTGTCGGTCAACAAGCCTTGGGCTAACGGCGTGAACGCAATAACCCCCGCACCAAGGTCGTCGGTTGCGTCCAACAGGTCGCGCTCTATCCAACGATTGAGCAGGTTATAGGCCGGTTGATGGATCAACAGCGGTACTTTCCACTCTTTGAGCAGTGCAGCCATCTCACGGGTTTTTGCCCCGGAATATGACGAGATACCGATGTACAACGCTTTGCCCTGCTGCACGGCAGTGGCTAATGCGCTGGCGGTTTCTTCCAGTGGAGTCAGTGGATCGAATCGGTGCGAATAAAAGATATCAACGTAGTCCAGCCCCATACGCTGCAAGCTCTGATCGAGACTGGCGAGCACGTATTTACGTGATCCGCCGCCTTGGCCGTAAGGGCCTGGCCACATGTCCCAGCCCGCTTTGCTGGAAATGATCAGCTCGTCGCGGTAGTGCTTGAAGTCTTCGCGCAGCAGGCGACCAAAGTTAATCTCGGCGCTGCCATACGGGGGGCCATAATTGTTGGCCAGGTCGAAGTGATTGATGCCCAGGTCGAACGCAGTACGCAACAGCGCACGTTGAGTATCCATCGGCGTGCTGTCGCCAAAGTTGTGCCACAGGCCCAGCGATAACGCAGGCAAAACCAGCCCGCTGCGACCAACACGGCGGTAAGGAATAGCTTCATAACGGTTTTCAGCAGCGATATAAGTCATCGAATCCTCTCTCGTAAAGGTGCATAGGCTGCGACTCCAGTTTCGGAGGTGCAGTTCCCGCTTTTTTATTGGCTGACCCTGTTGAACAGGGTCAGACGAGTTGAGCGAGCATACGCGCACTCATCGAGTTTTCAATAGTCTGACTAATATGTCACCGCACCAAATGCAAGAACTGCATGTGCCGTTCGTATTGATCAAGAATGTCGTTGATCACTTGATCCTTGGTGTAGCCAACCAAGTCGTAATCCTGGCTGCCTTCGCTCAGGTGGACTTCTGCACGGTAATAACGTCGATTATTTGAGTCTTTTGAACCCATTCCGGCGAGGGCGAAAGACGGCGTGAAGAAGCCACGCATCATCACCTGATAGATAAACGGGTGCTCTTCGCCGTGGCCGATCTCTAGGCTGACGCTGTCGTTACTCGGGTCAGGCTGGGTGACAACGTTCAAGCCCTTCTCGACGAACACCGCTGTTACTTCTTCAATGGCCGGGCGTATGGTTTGCTCAAGGAACCGATAAACCTCGTCCCGCGAAGGAAAATGCACGGCCTGGCTCAAGCGATGACGCCAACCACTTCGGCGTGACTGGGAGACCGGAGCCAGTGAATAACCTTGCGCGATCTGGCGCTGAGACTCTGTATGAAAAGCCTTTTGCAGGCCCCACATCATCAGCAGCAAAATCAGCGAGAACGGCAAAGATGTCAGCACCACTGCTGACTTCAACGAATCGATGCTGCCCGAGAACAGCAGTCCACTGGTGATCAGCGCGGTCATCACGCCCCAAAATACCCGCAGCCATTTCGGCCCGTCTTCATCGGCGTTATTCCCCCGTGCAGACAGCGTAGAGAGCACCACCGTGCCCGAATCGGCGGAGGTAACGAAGAACACAAAACTGATGAATACCGTTATTGCGATGACGGTTTTGCTCCATGGATACGTTTCCAGCAGCAAGTAGAGGGTCATAGAGGGATCGTCGATGGCCGATTGGCCGAGCGCGACCATGCCGTGGTTGAGCACCTGGTCGATGGCGCTGTTACCAAATATCGACATCCAGGCCAAGGTGAAGCCCAACGGGATCAGCAACACACCGAAGACGAACTCACGAATGGTCCGGCCGCGGGAAATACGCGCAATGAACAGCCCAACAAACGGCGACCACGCGATCCACCACGCCCAATAAAACACCGTCCAACTTCCGAGCCAGTCGCCGGTTTTGTCGTAGGCGTAAACGTCGAAGCTCTTGGTCGGCAGTGCGCCCAGGTAATCACCGATGTTCTGCACTAAGGTGTTGAGCAGATGCTGCGTAGGTCCGGCGAACAGCACAAACAGCAATAATGCGCAGGCCAGCAGCATGTTGATGTCGGACATCAGGCGCACGCCTTTGTCGACGCCAGCAATGGCCACCAAAATCGCCGCGCCCATCATCAATGTAATCAAACCGACCTGAATCCAGTGGGTGTGCGGCACACCGAGCAGGTAATCGAGGCCAGAGTTCAGGTGCAGAACGCCAAAGCCCATGTCGGCACCCAAGCCGAAGACAGTCGCGATGATGCCAAAACCGTCCACCGCATACCCAATCGGGCCGTTAATGCGTTTGCCGATCAGCGGGTAAAGCGCCGAGCGCAGCGCCAGCGGCAGGTTATGTCGATAGGCGAAGTAGGCCAGTGCCATGCCGACAAAGGCAAACACGCCCCAGCCGTGTAGTCCCCAATGCAGAAACAGCAATTGCATGGCCTGTCGCGCAGACTCTGTGGTGCCGCCCACGCCCTGAGGCGGCTGCAACATATGGGTCAGCGGTTCGGAAACGCAAAAGAAGAACAGCGTGATGCTGATACCGGCGGCAAACAGCATCCCAGCCCACGACAAATAGCTGAACTCAGGTTCGTCGTGATCGGCGCCGAGTTTGATCTTGCCGTAACCGGACAGAGCGGTGACCACCACGAAGACCAGGTACAAGGTCATGGCCAACATGTAATACCAGCCAACCGTATTGGCGGCCCAATCCTGAGCGGCCAGTAACCATTCACCTGAGCGCTTAGGGAAGAGAATCACGACCAGCCCAAATAGCAGAATGAAACTCGCCGCGAAATAAAAAACCGGCGGGTTCATGCGGATCTGACTACGAATTGGAGCGTTTGAACCGCTCATAAAACGAGCACTTCACAGATGGAAATCGTGGCTGAGAAAAACAAATGCAAAAGGTAAGCCTCCTGTTGTGAGCGGGCAGCGAACCACCGATTTTAACTTGAACGTTCAGTCAAGTTAAACACAGATGGTTCGCGAGGCCTAATCGCCGACAGGAATCTGACCGGTGCATTACTTAAGACAATCATCCTTCTGCAGCAAGTTGGCCTGGGACACATTGCACCCAGCCGGCACGCTACGGGTCAGCCAGACATTACCGCCAACCGTCGAACCTTTGCCGATGGTGATGCGCCCCAAAATGGTCGCGCCGGCATAGATCACTACGTCGTCTTCAACAATCGGGTGCCGGGCGTGGCCTTTTTGCAATTGACCGTCTTCGTCGGCCGGGAAGCGCTTCGCGCCCAAGGTCACCGCTTGATAAATCCGTACGCGTTCGCCAATGATCGCGGTTTCGCCGATGACTACGCCTGTTCCGTGATCAATAAAGAAGCTGCCACCAATCTGCGCGCCCGGAGGGATGTCGATCCCGGTGGCAGAGTGGGCTAACTCGGAACTGATCCGCGCTAATAACGGCAATCCGGCGCGGTACAGGTGGTGGGCCAAACGGTGATGGATGACCGCCAAGATGCCCGGATAGCATAACAACACTTCATCGACGCTACGCGCAGCCGGGTCGCCGTGGTAGGCGGCCAAGACATCGGTGTCGAGCAAGATGCGCATGGCAGGCAGCGCAGCAGCAAAATCCTGAATCAGCTGGGTCGCATGGCTCTCGACGGCGTTTACGTCTTCGCCACGCTGGCGCGCTACGTAGCGTAGCTCCAGGCGTGCTTGTGCCAATAACGCGTTGAGTGCGACGTCGAGTGTGTGACCGACGTAAAAGTCTTCGCTTTCTTCGCGCAAATCAACCGGGCCAAGGCGCATGGGGAATAACGCCCCGCACAGCGCCTCAAGTATGTCCCGCACGGCGGCGCGGGACGGTAATTCTCGCCCACCCTGCTCGCCGCTGACTCGGCCATTACGGTGGCGCCACTCGTCCCGGGCTTCACGTAATTGCCCAACGATTTGCTGCAACTGCCAGTTACCGGAACGGCTGTCGGCGGATGCGTCTGAAATATCGCTCACGCTCATCACTCCTTTAGGGCCCAAAGCCCGGATGTGTCCACTTTACGGCAAACTTTCGACACGAAAAAATAACAATTTAAGTAAGGCCTTTTATCTGGCGGACAAGCCCCTCAGATGGAATTGGGTTCAGCATATTGGAACCGCGTCGCGGTACATCGCGGGCAAGCGCGCTCCTACATTAATCTTGGGTATGCACAAATGTTGCAGCCACCCGACGCGAGTGCCTATAGTCCATCGACTTACTTCGCCGGCCATCTAAACCACCATGATCAAACAACAGCTTGCTCGTTTTAATCGTCTGCAATTGCTGGGCACACCCACCGCTCTGGAAAAACTCGAGCGCCTGTCGACATGGACGGGCCGAGATATCTACGTAAAACGCGACGACACCACGACGCTGGCACTGGGCGGCAACAAGGTGCGCAAACTTGAATACCTGGCCGCCGATGCGCTGGCACAGGGCGCCGACACCTTGATCACTGCGGGTGGCCTGCAGTCCAATCACGCTCGGCAAACGGCCGCCCTGGCTGCTCGTTTGGGCCTCGGGTGCGTCGTGCTACTGGAAAATCCTCTCGCCACCAATGATCCCAATTATCTGAACAACGGTAACCGACTGCTGCTGAGCCTGTTCGACGCTAAGGTTGAGCTCGTCGACAACCTAGACAACGCCGACGATCAATTGCATGCCCTCGCCTCCCGTCTTCGGGCCAGCGGTAAAAACCCTTACAGCATTCCCATCGGTGGCTCCAATGCATTAGGCGCCTTGGGTTATGTACGGGCCGGGTTGGAATTAGCCGAACAAATCAACACCACGGGGCTGGATTTTGCCGCCGTAGTACTCGCGTCAGGTAGCGCTGGTACCCACAGCGGCTTGGCCCTAGGCCTTAGCGAATCCCTGCCGAACCTGCCCGTGGTGGGCGTCACCGTTTCTCGCAGCGACGAAGCACAGCGGCCGAAGGTCGAGGGCTTGGCGCAAAGCACTGCCGAACTGCTGGGCGTTAATCTGCCGAATAGCTTCAAGGTCGAATTGTGGGATGAGTATTTTGCCCCCGGCTATGGCGCGCCTAATGCCGGAACGTTGGCCGCCATTAAGCTGGTTGCCAGCCAAGAAGGTTTGCTACTCGATCCGGTGTACACCGGCAAAGCCATGGCAGGTCTACTGGATGGCATCGGCCGTCAGCGTTTCAATGACGGTCCGATCATTTTCCTACACACCGGCGGCGCACCTGCGCTGTTTGCGTATCCGGACGTATTTTCCGAAGCATGACTGAGCGCAGCTACCTATTCCATTAAGAAATATATAAGATATTTTTTAGTATTTAAACTGATATGGCGACTGGCTTTATAGTCGCCTCGCATAAATGGAATAAGGCCGCTTGAAATTGCTGGATAAAGTTTCAAGGCCGCAGTAGCTTTCGTTGGGTCTGATTCTTGCCTGACATTCAAATCACAATAAGGGGCTCTTCATGAACATTGCTGCTATTCGCCGCACCTTTCTTCTCTCTACCTTGAGCCTCGTGCTCGGCTCCAGCCTGATCGGCCAAGCCGTCGCCGGCGACCAACTGCAAAAGATCAAAAGCAGTGGCACGATCAACGTCGGCCTTGAAGGCACTTATCCACCGTTCAGTTTTGTCGGTGAAGACGGCAAACTTGCCGGTTTCGAAGTTGAATTCTCCCAAGCGTTGGCCAAGGAACTGGGCGTAACCGCCAAACTGCAGCCAACCAAATGGGACGGTATCCTCGCAGCACTTGAGTCCAAGCGTCTGGACGTGGTGATCAATCAGGTGACCATCTCTGAAGAGCGCAAGAAGAAGTACGACTTCTCCGAGCCCTACACCATCTCCGGAATTCAGGCGCTGACCCAGAAGAAGGACGCTGACAAGTTCCCGACTCCTGAATCACTGTCCGGCAAAAAAGTCGGTGTCGGCTTAGGCACGAACTACGAGCAGTGGCTGAAAGAAAACGTACCTGGCGCAGTGGTCAAAACCTACGACGATGACCCAACCAAGTTTCAGGACTTGATGGCTGGCCGTACCGACGCAATTCTCGTCGACCGTCTTGCAGCGTTGGAAATGGTGAAGAAGACCAACAACAAACTGGCCGCCTCCGGCAAAGCGTTCTCCCGTCAGGAAGCCGGTATTGCTATTCGTAAAGGCGAGCCTGAGCTGGTGGCGGCGATCAACACCGCCATCGACAAACTGCGCGCCGATGGCACCCTGGCGAAGTTGTCACAGAAGTACTTCGGCTCTGACGTGACCAAATGATTGAAGAGAGTCTAAAGCTAGCGCTGGACTCCGCGCCCTTCCTGCTGAAGGGCGCGTATTACACCGTCATTCTCAGCCTGGGCGGCATGTTCTTCGGCTTGTTGCTGGGCTTCGGCCTGGCATTGATGCGTTTGTCGCGCCATAAGCTAGTCAGCGGTGTTGCGCGGGTGTACGTGTCGTTCTTTCGCGGCACGCCGTTGCTCGTCCAGCTGTTCGTGATCTATTACGGCCTGCCGCAATTGGGCGTCGAGCTGGACCCATTACCTGCTGCGCTAATTGGTTTTTCGCTGAACATGGCGGCCTACGCGTGCGAGATTCTGCGTGCCGCCATTGGCGCCGTGGACCGCGGGCAATGGGAAGCTGCAGCGAGCATCGGCATGACCCGCGCGCAAGCCATGCGCCGGGCCATTCTGCCCCAAGCCGCGCGCACCGCCTTGCCACCGCTAGGCAACAGCTTCATTTCGCTGGTCAAGGACACCGCGTTGGCGGCGACGATTCAAGTGCCTGAGCTGTTTCGGCAGGCGCAATTGATCACGGCCCGCACCTTCGAAATTTTCACCATGTACCTGGCCGCAGCACTGATCTACTGGATTCTCGCCAGCCTGCTCGCACATTTGCAGAACCGACTGGAAGCGAGGGTCAACCGACATGATCAGGAGTCTTGAAGCATGATCGTGGTTGAAAAACTGACCAAACAATTCAAAGGCCAGACGGTGCTCAAGGGCATCGACCTACGCATTGAAGCCGGTGAAGTGGTGGCCATTATCGGTCCCAGCGGATCGGGCAAAACCACATTGCTGCGCTGCCTCAACTTTCTTGAAGAACCCAGCAGCGGCAGTATTCAAGTGGGCGATATCAAGATCGACGGCAGCAAGCCACTGACTCAGCAGGCGGGGTTGATTAGGCAACTGCGGCAGCACGTGGGTTTCGTCTTTCAAAACTTTAACCTGTTCCCGCACCGTACCGCGCTGGAGAACGTGATTGAAGGCCCCTTGGTGGTCAAGAAGATGCCAAAAGAACAGGCCGTCAAACTCGGACTGGCTTTACTCGCCAAGGTCGGGCTTGCGGGCAAAGAGGATTCGTACCCACGGCGCTTATCGGGCGGCCAGCAGCAACGGGTAGCGATTGCCCGCGCGTTGGCCATGGAACCCGAAGTCATTCTGTTCGATGAACCCACGTCAGCGTTGGACCCAGAGCTGGTGGGCGAAGTATTGGCCGCCATTCGCGCCTTGGCCGAAGAGAAACGCACCATGGTCATCGTCACTCACGAAATGAGCTTTGCCCGGGACGTGGCCAACCGGGTGATCTTCATCGACAAGGGCGTGATCGTTGAGCAGGGTGAAGCCAAGGCACTGTTTGCTAATCCTCGAGAAGAACGGACTCGGCAGTTTTTGGAACGGAGTCGGAACTGAGGATTGGGTTCGAGCTGTAAAAACAGCGCTAAATATGGCGCTGTTTTTGTTTGCGAGTCAGTTGTCGTAATGAAATCGACAAGCGAGAACAGTGAGAGCTCCGCCCTCGAAGAGGTACACGAGCCGATGTTCTCGGGTAATACGCCGAGACCAAAATCCCGAAAGGTCGCCTTTCAACGGTTCCGGTTTGCCAGTTCCCCGAAAAGGTGTTCTGCGGATTTCCTCGATAAGGCTATTGATCGTGGCGAGAATCGCGGCATCTACCGCTACCGTTGAATCCTGCCAGTACTGATAGTCATCCCACCCATGGGAAGTGAACGACACGTCTACGGTTTCTCTAGCTTCAGCCTTGTTCTTCTGTTTCTGCTTCTGCGACATTCAGCAAAATCCCTTTGGTGAAGGCTTTTCCGGCTTTTAATTGAGCAATTGATTCACGTAGGCGCGTAGCGTTAGCGACAGTACTGTTTAGGTACATCGTCTCTTCCATCGAGTTGAAGTCATCCAGCGACAACATGACCACATGATCACCGCGTTGACGCGTGATAACTGCAGGTTCGTGATCCCGGCATACATCGTCCATCGCTTGCTTTAAACCGGCACGAGCCTGGCTAAACGTTAAAATATTCATCAGTTTGTAATCCTTGCCCGAGATTGTCTGGGGCTCCTTTCCAGGTTCTCCTGGTGAGGTAGATCCTCGGGATAATCCGCGAGGGCTAGAGACAAGCGGCCGATTCCTGATCACCTATGCCTGCATCGAGATACATTGTACATAACTTTGTACATCGGTAAAGGCCCAAGCGGCAGAACAAACTGTCGTTTATGTCGTCCTGCGTAAAGGCATAACGAAGGTGATGGGGCTTCTACACCTTGTCCAGCGGGGCTGTCTGCCGATCAGCTGTCGCTCCGAAATCTCGCCAGCGCAATTCACCTAACCAGCATCCAGTCACCATTATGGGGCGGATGGGCATCAGCATCGAGGCCCAAGGACAGTCAGACCAACCATTTTTGACAGCCTACTAGGCGTGCAAAGGTTCAGACTGCCTGCCATAGACTTACAAGTCCCGACCACCCACCAAGTAGGACGCAATGCGTACTTTCAAGTGCTCTTCTATCCCCTTCGACGTAGGAACAATCTGATTCCTTCGCCTCCCCTGCGTCAGGGGCCTGCACTGCCTTGACACCCTTCGCCATTCCCTCTTAGCTAGGCCCCAGCTAACTCAACCCCCGCTTAACAAGGACTATCGCGTGGCGTCGCTTCGTCGGCCGCGGGTAATAAGGAGTCTCGAACATGGACAGTGCGACCCCAACTTCCAATCACATCACGTTGCTTGCACCTTCGTTACCGCAGGCCAATAAATTCGGTATCGGCGCCAAAGCTGCTGCTCATCTGATTGTCACCATCCCGCCCTACGCAGCGATGGACGAGGGTGATCTGATCACCTTGTTCTGGGACGGCTGTTACGTCGCCTCGAAGCTTCTGGCAATTGATGATATTGGCCAACCGCTGAGGTTGCGTGTACCGGAAAGCTTCGTGCAAAGCGGCACCGTCAGCAGTTGGTATCAAGTGCAAAAAATCGGGAGCACTCCGGCGACTTCACCTGACAAAAAAGTGTTGATCAAGCTCGACTGCCCCGGCGGCAATCTCAGCCATAACATCACCGAACAAAATCAAAGCCTCGCACCTCCAACACTGTCTGACAGACAGCTTAAAAACGGATTCATGGTGACCATCGAGGCCTACGAAAATATGGCCGCCCAGGACGAAATCACCTTGCGTTGGGGCGACCTGCGAATGGATCTACCGGCGGTGAACGCACAGGATGTCGGCAAGCCCATCATCCTGAAAGTACCGCCAGCGATGATTCTGGAAGCCGCTGAAGATCCGTCACTGGAGGTCACCTATTGCGTGATTGATCTGGTCGGTAATAACTCACGTTGGGCGCCTATCCGTTCATTGAGCATCCCGACGTCCGTCTAACCACCGTCGCTTCTATTCTTATTCCAAAAAGCACGTTTATTTAATTTTTATACACGCTTAGGGTATATAGACCGGACCACCGGACCACCGTCAGTTTATCTTTGCCGCCGCCCCTTAAGGGCAGCGGCTCATGTCGAGGTTTGGAATGGTCATCTTCACCATCACCCCCGTGTACAACGCCAAAACATCCCGTGCAGCCTTGGAGTTGCGCTGATGTCCGACTTGGCGATTACACCCCTCAATCATCAGTTGGACGTTGCTCCGCTGCTGTTACCCGCGAAAGTGCTAAGCAATGATTTCGAGGCGATTGCTGCCGCCCATGAACTGGCCGAGGTTGCTCGCCAACATGCGGCGCAGCGTGATCGTCAGCGCAAACTGCCATGGGCAGAAATCGAACAGTTCACACGCAGTGGGCTGGGCAGTATTTCAGTGCCCAGGATTTACGGTGGCCCGCAGGTTTCGTTTGTCACCGTAGCCGAAGTATTCAAGATCATTTCCGCTGCCGATCCCGCGCTGGGGCAAATTCCGCAGAACCAGTTTGGCGTCCTGAATTCTCTGATCGGCAGCGCCAACGAGGCACAGAAAAAAGAGCTGTTTCAGAGCGTCCTCAATGGCTGGCGCATCGGCAATGCAGGGCCCGAGCGCGGCACTAAAAACACCTTGGACCTCAAAGCCCGAATCGTTGCCGATGGCGACGGCTTCGTTATCAACGGCCAAAAGTTTTATTCCACCGGTGCACTGTTCGCTCACTGGGTAGCGGTCAAAGCGTTGAACGAGCAAGGCCAACAAGTGTTGGCCTTCGTCAAACGTGGCACGCCGGGGCTGCGCATAGTTGATGATTGGTCGGGCTTTGGTCAGCGCACTACCGCCAGCGGCACCGTGTTACTGGAAAACGTACGCGTAGAGGCCGAACACGTCATCGACAATTGGCGCCTGGCGCTGATTCCGAACATCCAAGGCGCAGTGTCTCAGCTGATCCAGGCCGCCATCGACGCCGGGATCGCTCGCGAAGCTATTGATGACAGCATCACTTTTGTCCGCGAACGCTCGCGCCCGTGGATCGAAGCCAAGGTCGAGCGCGCCAGCGATGACCTGTACGTGATCGCCGATATTGGCAAGTTGAAACTCGAACTGCACGCCGCCGAGGCGCTTTTGCGCAAGGCCGGCCAAGTGCTGGATGAAATCGCTGCCGCGCCCATCGATGAGCAATCGGCCGCACGCGCTTCAATCGTCGTTGCTGAAGCAAAAGTCCTGACCACCGAAATCGCCCTGCTCGCCAGTGAAAAGCTGTTCGAACTGGCCGGCAGTCGCGCCACATTGGCTGAATTCAACCTCGATCGCCATTGGCGCAACGCACGCGTGCATACCTTGCACGACCCAGTGCGCTGGAAGTACCACGCCGTCGGTAACTACCACCTCAACGGCGCATTGCCCGCTCGGCATTCCTGGATCTAACCAGACCACTGGAGACACACATGACTTCTCTTTCCTCGCTGCGTGCCCACCCCGCAGTGATCAACAGTGACGCCCAAGCCCTAAAAGTGGCCGGCGAGCTGGCCGAACAGTTTAAACGCGAGAGTGCCGTACGTGACCGCGAGCGTCGCCTGCCCCACGCTGAACTCGATCTATTTTCCAACTCAGGCTTATGGGGCATCA
Organism: Pseudomonas sp.; assembly: GCF_026224925.1. Lineage (GTDB taxonomy): Bacteria > Pseudomonadota > Gammaproteobacteria > Pseudomonadales > Pseudomonadaceae > Aquipseudomonas. The sequence goes on from NZ_JAMFRV010000199.1 coordinate 16,164, forward strand.
GTGTTCCGACGACCTTCGGCGGCGCTGGGGTGTCGAACGTCACGTTGGCCAAGGTCATTCAGATCATTTCTGAAGCCGATTCGTCCCTTGGGCAAATCCCGCAGAACCATTTTTATGCCCTCGAAGTGCTGCGCGTAAATGGCAGCGCCGAGCAGCAAAAGCGCCTTTATGCCGAAGTATTGGCAGGCGCTCGATTCGGCAATGCATTGGCCGAGCTGGGCACCAAAACCGCCCACGACCGCACCACGCGCTTAAGCCGCGACGGCATCGGTTATCGCATCAACGGCCGCAAGTTCTACTCAACCGGCGCGTTGTACGCACAGCGCATCCCAACGTCGGTGATTGACGAGCAAGGCATACAACAACTGGCATTTGTCGCCCACGACAGCGCCGGCTTAAGCGTGATCGACGACTGGAGCGGCTTCGGCCAACGCACCACGGGCAGCGGCTCGGTGGTGTTCGAGAATGTATTCGTCAGCACTGACGACGTGGTGCCCTTTCAAACGGCTTTCGAACGTCCGACCACTGTGGGCCCGCTGGCGCAGATTCTCCATGCCGCCATCGACACCGGTATTGCCCGCGCGGCGTATGAAGACGCGTTGCATTTCGTTCGCACGCGCACTCGGCCGTGGATTGATTCCGGCATCGAAAAAGCCGTGGACGATCCATTAACCCTGCTCAGTTTCGGCAAACTCGGCATCCGTCTACACGCCGCCGAAGCGCTGCTGGAACGAGCCGGTGAGTTCCTTGATCGCGCACAGACAGATAGCAGCGCAGCCAACGTTGCTGCGGCCTCTATTGCGGTGGCCGAAGCACGGGCCATCAGTACCGAAATATCCCTCGCCGCTGGCAGCACCTTATTCGAATTGGCCGGCAGCCAAGCGACGCTGGCCGAACATGGACTCGACCGACATTGGCGCAACGCACGGGTGCATACGCTGCACGACCCGGTGCGCTGGAAGTACCACGCCATTGGCAACTATTACCTCAATCAAGAAAATCCACCGCTGCGGGGGACGATCTGATGGCCAAGAAAAAAATCCTGCTGAATGCGTTCAACATGAACTGCATTGGCCATATCAACCACGGCCTGTGGACCCATCCACGAGACAATTCCACCGAGTACAAAACCCTCGAATACTGGACTGAATTGGCGCAATTGCTGGAGCGCGGTTTGTTCGACGGGTTGTTCATCGCCGACATCGTGGGTGTGTATGACGTCTACCAACACTCCATCGACGTGCCGCTGAAAGAGTCGATCCAACTGCCGGTGAATGACCCGCTGTTGCTGGTCTCGGCGATGGCCGCCGTGACGAAGAACCTTGGCTTCGGTCTGACCGCCAACCTCACCTATGAGGCGCCGTATTTGTTCGCCCGACGCATGTCGACCCTTGATCACCTGAGCCGCGGCCGAGTGGGCTGGAACATCGTCACCGGCTACCTCGACAGCGCCGCCAAGGCCATGGGGCTCAACGAGCAAATCGAACATGACCGTCGTTACGATCAGGCCGATGAGTACCTGGAGGTCCTTTACAAGCTCTGGGAAGGTAGCTGGGAAGACGATGCGGTGATCAATGATCGCCAGCAAAGGGTCTATGCCCAACCCGGCAAAGTGCACAAAGTCGAGCACAAGGGTGAGTTCTATCAGGTAGAGGGTTATCACCTGTGCGAGCCGTCGATTCAGCGCACGCCGGTGTTGTTTCAGGCGGGGACGTCAGAGCGCGGTTTGCAGTTCGGTGGGCGGCACGCCGAGTGCGTGTTCATTAGCGGCCAGAACAAGGCCGCGACCCGCGAGCAAGTCGACAAAGTTCGCGCAAGCGCTGTGGCAGCGGGTCGCAACCCTGAGGACGTGCGGATATTCATGGGCCTGAACGTGATTGTCGCCGCCACCGAAGAGTTGGCGCTCGCCAAGCACCGCGAGTACCAGGAGTACGCCAGCGCCGAAGCCGGGGTCGCGCATTTTGCCGCCTCGACCGGGATCGATTTTGCTGAGTACGAATTGGATGAGCCTATCCAGTACGTGAAGAGCAACGCCATTCAGTCCGCCACCAAAAATCTGAAAAACAACGACTGGACGCGCCGGCGACTGCTGGATCAACACGCGCTGGGTGGGCGCTACATCACCCTAATCGGTTCGCCCGAGCAGGTAGCAGATGAGTTGGAGTCCTGGATCGCCGAAACCGGCCTCGACGGCTTCAATCTGACCCGCATTGTGACGCCGGAGAGCTATGTCGATTTTATCGATTTGGTCATCCCGGAGCTGCAACGCCGAGGGTCTTACAAGACTGCTTATGACAGCGGCAGTTTGAGGGAGAAGTTGTTTCATGAGGGTGCCCGATTGCCTGAATCGCATGCAGGCGCGGGGTATCGACACGTCTCCAAATAATGCTGCGACCGCTGCGCGATCGATCGCGGGCAAGCGCGCTCCCACAGGTAAAACGCGGCCCCAAGTAGGAGCGCGCTTGCCCGCGATGACGACCTAACAAACACCATCAATTTCCCGGAAAGACACACCATGACAAAAACCCTGATTGCCCTCGCCCTGAGCGTACTCGCACTAACCGCCCAGGCCGACGATAAACCACTGAAAGTTGGCACCACCGCAGCCTTCTCCATTCCGCTGGAAGCTGCGGTCGCCGAGGCCGCCAAGCAAGGCTTGAAAGTCGAGCTTGTAGAATTCAGCGACTGGATCGCCCCGAACGTCAGCCTCGCCGCCGGCGATATCGATGTGAATTACTTCCAGCACATTCCATTTTTGGAAAACGCTAACGCAGCAGCCGGTTTCAATCTGGTGCCGTTCGCGCCGGGGATCATCAACAACGTCGGGCTGTATTCGAAGAAGTACAAAAGCTTTGATGAATTACCGACAGGCGCTACGGTCGCCATCGCCAACGACCCGATCAACAGCGGCCGCGGTCTGCAACTGTTAGCCAAGGCCGGGCTGATCACGTTGAAACCTGGTGTTGGTTACAAAGCCACCGAAGAGGACATCACCGCCAACCCGAAAAAAATCAAACTGATTCAGGTTGAAGCCGTGCAATTGGTTCGAGCCTATGACGATGCCGATCTGGTGCAAGGCTACCCGGCGTACATCCGTTTAGCGAAGACCTTTGATGCCACCTCGGCGTTGCTATTCGACGGCCTGGACCACAAAGAATATGTGATCCAGTTTGTCATCAAACCGGAAAACAAATCCGACCCGCGCATCGCCAAGTTCGTCGATATCTACCAGCACTCGCCAGTGGTTCGTGCCGCACTGGATAAAGCCCACGGCAAGCTGTACCAAGCTGGCTGGGAAAGCTGAACATGAGCGCAACCGCCCAACGTCGACTGACCCTTGAACCGGCCGGGGCTACAGCGACGACAGCCCTGCACCCTGACTTGAACCGCGCCCACGTTCGCTTTATCAACCTGGGTAAAACCTACGACAGTAAACAGGGCCCGGTAGATGCGCTGCTCAATATGGACCTGGCGATCCAGCGTGGCGAAGTGTTCGGCATCATCGGCCGCAGCGGCGCCGGTAAATCGTCGCTGATTCGTACCATCAACCGACTGGAGCGTCCGAGTAGCGGACGCGTGTTGATTGATCAAGTGGACATCGCCGAGTTCGACGAAGACCACCTGGTTCAGCTGCGCCGGCGCATTGGCATGATCTTTCAGCATTTCAACCTGATGTCGGCCAAAACCGTGTGGCAGAACGTTGAGCTGCCGCTGAAAGTTGCTGGTGTGCCGCGTGAACAGCGTCAGCGCAAAGTCACCGAGTTGCTGGAGTTGGTCGGTCTGCAAGACAAGCACAAGGTCTACCCGGCGCAACTGTCGGGCGGGCAAAAACAGCGGGTGGGAATTGCCCGCGCATTGGTGCATGACCCGGCGATTTTGCTGTGCGATGAAGCCACTTCAGCCCTGGACCCCGAGACCACTCAATCGATCCTCGGCCTGCTGCGCGAGATCAATCAGCGGCTGGGGTTAACGATCATTTTGATCACTCACGAAATGGCCGTGATTCGCGATATCTGTGACCGGGTTGTAGTGCTCGAACAAGGACAAGTGGTTGAGCAAGGCCCGGTCTGGCAAGTGTTCGGCAACCCGCAGCATGAGGTCAGCAAAACCCTGCTGGCGCCGCTGCAACACGGGCTACCCGAAGACCTGCTGGCACGGATGAAACCGCAGCCGCAGCAAGCCAATGCCGCTGTGGTGCTGGACCTGCATTTCACGGGCGTCAGCGGCGAAGAACCGGACTTGGCGGCGCTGTTTAACATTTTGGGCGGGCGTATCAGCCTGTTGCAAGGCGGCGTCGAGCGCATTCAGGGCCGTGCGCTCGGACATTTGATTTTGTCGGTCGCGCACTCGCCACATGGACGCGAAGAACTGCTCACCCGCGCCCGCACACTGGCGCAACGCGCGGAGGTATTGGGTTATGTGGTTTGATCGATTGCTGCAAGGCACTATTGATACGTTTTTGATGGTCGGCGTGTCGTCACTGATCGCGCTGTTGGTGGGTGTTCCACTGGCGGTGTTCCTGGTCACCAGCAGCAAGGGCGGAATTTACGAAGCGCCAAACCTTAATCGGGTCTTGGGAATAATCGTCAATTTATTCCGCTCGATTCCGTTTCTGATTTTGATGGTCGCGCTGATCCCCTTTACCCGGCTGATTGTCGGCACCACCTATGGCGTGTGGGCCGCAGTGGTGCCGCTAACCATCGCCGCGACGCCCTTTTTTGCGCGCATCGCTGAGGTGAGTTTGCGTGAAGTCGACCACGGGCTTATCGAAGCCGCACAGGCCATGGGCTGCCGTCGCTGGCACATCGTTTGGCATGTGCTGCTGCCTGAGTCGCTGCCGGGCATCGTTGGCGGGTTCACGATCACTCTGGTGACGATGATCAACTCATCGGCCATGGCCGGTGCCATCGGGGCCGGTGGGTTGGGGGACATTGCGTATCGCTACGGCTATCAGCGTTTTGACAGTCAGGTCATGCTGACCGTGATCGTATTGTTGGTGGTATTGGTTGCAGTGATTCAACTCGGAGGTGATCGACTGGCACACACCTTGAACAAACGCTGAGCAGGGGTATATTCAGCGCTTGTTCACGCTCAGACAGACTCGCCATGAAACTCGATCCGCAGGACCTCGCACAAATCACTGCCACCACCGTCGGCCATTACAACTCCGTGGCCGACGACTTTCGCGAAGGAACGTGGGACCACGACGTCAGCCAGAATATTGCGGCACTGCTGCGGCATATCGAAGGCAGCGCGCCGTTGCAGATTCTGGATTTCGGCTGCGGACCGGGGCGCGATCTTAAAACCTTTACCGCGATGGGGCACGTTGCGGTTGGGCTAGACGGCTCCGAACGTTTCGCTGAGATGGCCCGTGAAGAGACCGGCTGCGAAGTGCTGCAACAGAACTTTCTTGAACTGGATCTGCCCACCGAACGCTTCGACGGCATCTTCGCCAATGCGGTGCTGTTCCACGTGCCGCGTCAAGAGCTGCCACGAGTCTTGCGCGAACTGCACGGTGCGTTGAAACCACACGGCGTACTGTTCAGCTCCAACCCTCGGGGCGAGAACAAAGAAGGCTGGAACGGCAGCCGATATGGCTCGTATCACGACTTGGATAATTGGCGTGAACTGCTCAATGCGGCGGGGTTTATTGAGTTAGAACATTACTTCCGACCTGAAGGATTGCCACTGGCGCAACAGCCTTGGTTGGCCAGTGTGTGGCGTAAGGTTTGAAGGATTGCGCCGTCTCAGCTGACGTCTTCGCGAATAAATTCGCTCCCACAAGGTACTGTAATTCTCTGTAGGACCGAATTCATTCGGGAAAAAGTCAGCGCGGTCCCGCTGGCTCACCATCATGTTCAGCCTTCTTTGACTTGTTCTCTTCGCGCTGCTGCTTGCTCGGCTCTTTGATCCTGTACCACGCCACATACAGCGCGGGCAGGAACAGTAATGTCAGCAAGGTCGCGATGATTATTCCACCAATCATTGCGTAGGCCATCGGGCCCCAGAACACTTCGCGGGCGATGGGGATCATGCCGAGGCTGGCGGCCGCAGCGGTCAGCAAGATCGGCCGGCGACGATGCTGGGTCGCTTCGACCACCGCATCCCACGGCAGATAGTCATCACGCTCGTAAGCGTCGATCTGCGTTACCAGAATCACTGAGTTGCGGATGATGATGCCGATCAGCGCCAGAATCCCCAAAATCGCCACGAAGCCCATGGGCGTGCCGGTCGGGATCAGCGCCAACACCACGCCTATCAACCCCAGCGGGGCGACGCTGGCGACCAGAAACATCTTCTGCACACTGTGCAGTTGGATCATCAAGAACGTCGCCATCAAGAAGATCATCAGCGGCACGACTTTAGCGATCGGCCCTTGGGCCTTGCCGCTCTCTTCCACCGTGCCGCCGGTGGCGACCTTGAAGCCCAGCGGCAAACCACTGGCGAATTTGTCGATATCGGGCTTGAGCTGTTTGACCAAGTCCGTGGGCTGTATCGAATCACGTACCGCAGCTTTCACGGTAATCGTCGGTTTGCGGTCTCGGCGCCACACCAGCGGCTGCTCCAGGTCATAGCGCACCGTGGCAAACGCCAGCAGCGGAATCGACGTACCGCTTGGTGTGACAATTTGCAGGTTCTGTAGGGTTTCCGGCGTACCGCGTTCCGCATCCTCGGCACGGCCCACCACGTTGATCAGGTAAATATCGTCGCGCACTTGGGTCACGGGCGAACCGGTGACAATGCTGTTCATTAATTGCGCCACGTCTTCGGACGACAGCCCCAACTGCCGCGCTTTGTCTTGGGCAATGTCGATGCGCAGGACTTTGCCCGGTTCGTTCCAGTCGTAAATGATTTCGCCGATGTGCGGGTTGTGATCGAGCAATGTTGCCAATTCGATGGCATGTTGCCGAACTTGATCAATATCCTTGCCGCTGACCCGGTACTGAATCGGGCGCCCCACCGGCGGCCCCATTTCCAGTGGTTGCACGTAGCTGCCAATACCAACGAAATCATCGCGCAGGCGTTTTTTCAGGCGCTCGGTCAAGGCGCCGCGTTGCTCCAGGCCTTTGCTGACGATCACCAATTGCGCGTAGTACGGGTTTTCCAATTGTTGGTCCAACGGCAAATAAAAGCGCACCGCGCCTTGGCCGATATAAGTGCTCCAGCGCGCAATATCCGGGTCATCCTTGAGCGTCGCTTCCAGCCGATCGACGGCTTTGCGGGTTTCATTGATCGAGGCGTTTTGCGGCAGGTTCAGGTCCACCAGAATTTCCGGGCGGTCTGACGATGGGAAAAACTGGTTTTGCACGAAGCGCATGGAGAATACCGCCGCCACAAACAGCAACACGGTGATGATGATCGTCCACCAACGGTTGCGCATCGCCCAGAGCATGCCTGCGTTGAATACCCGTGCGAGGCGTCCCGGTTTCTCTGATTTCTTCTTAATATTCTCGCTGAGAATGTGCACGCCGATCACCGGCGCGAACAGCACAGCGACCACCCATGACACCAGCATCGCGACCGCAATCACCGCAAACAGAGTGAAGGTGTATTCCCCTGCAGAGCTGGCGTTGAGGCCAATCGGCACAAAGCCAGCGACTGTCACCAACGTCCCGGTCAGCATCGGAAATGCCGTCGAGGTGTAGGCGAACGTGGCGGCTTGTTGTTTGGTTTCACCGAGTTCCAGCCGCGTGACCATCATCTCCACCGTGATCATCGCGTCATCCACCAGCAGGCCGAGGGCGATGATCAATGCGCCGAGGGAAATCCGTTGCATGGTGATGCCGCTGTACTCCATGAACACGAAGACCATCGCCAATACCAGCGGAATAGAGCACGCCACCACCAGGCCGGCGCGCACACCGAGGCTGATGAAGCTGACGATCAATACGATCACCACCGCTTCGAACAGCGCGCTGGTGAAGCCGCCAACAGCCTTCTCCACCACTTGCGCCTGATCCGACACGTTGTGTACGCCTACGCCGACGGGCAGGTCAGCGGTGGCGTTGTCCATCTGCGAGTGAAGGGCTTTACCGAACTCTTGGATGTTGCCACCCTTCTGCATGGCGATGGCTAGGCCGATGGCCGGTTTGCCGTTGAAGCGAAACATTGGCGTGGGAGGATCGGTGTAGCCGCGGCTGATGTCAGCAATATCGCTCAGCCGATAAAAGCGGTCGTTCAGGCGCAAGTTGACAGTCTCAAGGTCTTTTTCCGAGGCGAACTGGCCCGATGTGCGTACGCTAATTCGCTCTGGCCCGGCCTCAATGACCCCCGCTGGCGTCACCGTGTTTTGCGATTGCAGACTTTGCACCACTTGCCGCTGATCCAGACCCAGCGCGGCCAGTTTGCGCGTGGAAAAGTTCAGGTACAGCACTTCGTCCTGCTGGCCAATCATCTCGACTTTGCCCAACCCTGGCACCGCTCGGATATCCGTCCTGACCTGTTCTACGTAGTCACGCAGCTGGCGCATGGACAAACCATCGGCGGTAAACGCGTAGATCGATCCGTAGACGTCACCGAACTCGTCATTGAACGCCGGCCCCTGAATGCCCTGGGGAAAACTGCCGCGAATATCGTTGATTTTCTTGCGTACCTGGTACCAAATTTGCGGAATATCTTTAGCGTTGGTGGTATCACGCAGGTACACGAAAACCGTCGACTCGCCAGGACGGGTATAGCTTTTCACGTAATCCAAAGAGTCCAGCTCTTCGAGCTTTTTCTCGATGCGGTCGGTGACTTGCTCCAGGGTCTCATCCACCGTAGCGCCAGGCCAGCGGGTCTGAATGACCATGGTCTTAATCGTGAACGAAGGGTCTTCCTCACGCCCAAGATTCAGGTAGGAAAATACTCCCATCAACAGCGCAACGAACATCAAGTACCAGACAAACGATTGGTGTTTGATGGCCCAATCGGACAGGTTGAATGTCCCTTTCATCGTGGGGCGTCCTTATCGACTTTGACTTTCTGACCTGGCTTGAGGCTGTTAACACCCGCACTGACCACCCGTTCGCCGGCGTTCACGCCTGCCACCAACACCACACCGTCAACCTCATGGCTGAGCACCTTGACCTCACGCGGGGCCACCGTCTGATTTTGCACGTCGACGATCCAGACCTGCGTCTTGCCATCGACGGTTTGCACCGCAGTGGTCGGCAGTTGCGTACGAGGCTCGATGGCGGTGGTGAGGGTGACGCTGATTGCCGTACCGAGACGAAACGCGGCAGGCGTATCGGCCAGGGTCAGGCGCGCACGTCGGGTACGGGTTGAGCGTTCGGCTTGGGGCTCTATTTCGCGTAACGTAGCCGCGGTGTTGATGTCCGGGTTAAGTTGGCCGGCCACTTTAAATTCAACACCTTCGTGCAGCTCATCTGCCAGCGACGCGGGCAGATCAATCACCGCTTCCTTGATGTCTGGGCGAGCCAGCGTCACCACTTCCTGACCCGCGCTGACCACTTGCCCGGCCTCGACTTTCCAGTCGGTCACCACGGCCGCATGATCGGTGCGCAGCTCGCTGTAATTGAGCTGATCTTGAGCCTGGCTCACCGCCGCCCGTGCCTGCTCCAGTGAGGCGCGGGTGGTGCGCAAATCAGTCTGAGCAATATCAAGCTGCGCCTGAGCACCTACGCCTCGGTCGAATAACTCTTGCTGACGACGTGCGCTGGCTTGGGTGTTGATCCATTGCGCCTCGATACGCGCCAAATCGCCTTGGCTGGCGCGCAGGTTGTTTTGCTGGTCGGTGGGGTCAAGGGTCGCTAGCAGCTGGCCTTTCTCCACTTCACTGCCAACGTCCACGCTGCGTTGAGCGATTCGGCCCGATACGCGAAAACCCAACGTGCTTTCGTAACGCGCCTGAATATTCCCGGCAAAGCGCCCAAGGTTTTCCACTGACTCAGGCTGGACCTCGACGAACAACACCGGCCGCACCGGTTCCGGCGGTGGCTCGGGTTTGCTGCAGGCACTGATCATCAAGCTGCTGAACACCATCAAAGACAGGCGCTTCATGGCTGAGCCTTCACGGTTGAGGCCAGTGGCGCTTGGGCGATTTCCACTTGCATGTCGGGATGTAATAACTGGCCTCCGGCGACCACTACCTGTTCTCCGGCGTTCAACCCATCGCTGATCACCACGCTGCCGGTGAGATAGCGCGCGACCTTGACCGCATGCAGGTTGGCTTTACCCTGATCGTCGACCACCCATACCGCGGGCTGCCCCAGTTGATCACCGAGGCCCTTGGTCAATGCGGCCCAGGGTAACTGGACGCTGGCTTTGGCGGGTATGCTCAAGGCGACACTGACCACAGAGCCTAGCTCCATGCCGGCGGGCAATTGGCTGAGGGTAATTTTGACTTGCAACGTACCGGTCTGCGCCGAGACCGCAGGGGTCACTTCGCGCACTTTGCCAGTGGCCACGATTTTCGGGTTATCGAGTAAGGTCACTTGGACCGCCTGATCGGTGGGCGGGTCGACGAACAGTGATTCGTAGACGTTGAACACAGCGTCTCGGTCGCCATCGCGTGCCAAACCGAAAATCGGTACGGTGGCTTGTACCACTTGCCCGACCTCTGCCTGCCGCGAGGTGATAATCCCCGACGCATCGGCCACCAACGCGGTGTACCCCAACTGCTCACGAGCATTGGCCAGTTGCGCCTGAGCAGCTTTCAACGCGCTTTGGCTACTGCGTAACGCCGCCTGGGCCGAATCATACTCACTGCGACTGGTGTAGCCCTTGGGCAGTAATTTTTCCTGGCGAACAAACGCCGCGCTGGTCTGGGTCACCCGTGCCTGCTCGGCAGACACAGCAGCAACAGCGGAGTCGACGCTGGTCTGTAGATCCTTGGGATCGAGCCTGGCCAGCACTTGCTTGGCCGACACTCGATCACCCACATCAACCCCGCGCTGAATGATCTTGCCGCCCACCCGAAAGGACAACTGCGTCTGCACCCGCGCCTGAATATCGCCCGTCAGCGAGACGGCTGCAGCAAAATCGGCAGTTTTGACTTGCTGCACGTAAACCCGAGGGTGCTGGGGCTCCTGAGGCGGTTTGTCGCCGCACCCGGTCAACAGGCCGAGCAACACGCCCAAACTGATGGCGGCAAAATTTAATCGATGAGCTGGCATGCAGACTCCTTTGCAAATGCCGTGGCCGAGACCCCTTCAGGTTGCGCAGGAAACGCGTCTAAATCTCTCGTATGCGACTGTGAGCGTAGATCAGGGTTCCGTCACTGACTAAACTCAAGGCTTATTGGAATAAGTAGCTTGTTTTAAACGATCCAGGACGTCTGCATGCTAAAAACCCTCGCCGTGGCCAATTACCGCTCGATTAACTCGTTGGTGATCCCGCTTGGGCGCCTCAACGTCATTACCGGGCCTAATGGCAGCGGCAAATCGAATCTTTACCGCGCCGTTCGTTTGCTGGCAGAAACCGCTCAAGGAGGTGTCATCAGTGCGCTAGCGCGTGAGGGTGGGCTGGATTCAACCTTCTGGGCGGGGCCAGAGAACGTTAGCAGGCGCATGCTAAAGGGCGAGGTCGCGGTTCAAGGTGGCCCACGTCAGCAGGTGAAGCGCTTACGCCTGGGCTTTGCCGGTGATGATTTCAGTTATGCCATTTCTTTGGGCCTTCCCGAGCCGAGTACATCGGCGTTCGCTCTAGACCCGCAAATCAAAAAGGAATGCATCTGGGCCGGCCCGCTGTACCGTCCCGCCAGCCTGTTGGTGCAACGCAGCGGCGCCATGATCCGCGCCCGCGACGGACGCGATTGGGATGTACTTGCTCAGCACACGCCGCACTACGACAGCTTGTTCGATCAAGTCGGCAGCCTACGTACCTGCGCGGAGGTGTTGATGCTGCGCGAGGCGATTCGCGGCTGGAGGTTCTACGATCACTTTCGCACCGACGTCGATGCGCCGGCTCGTCAGGCGCAATTGGGCACGCGCACGCCAGTGCTGCACCACGACGGTCGCGACCTGGCAGCAGCCCTGCAAACCATTCTGGAAATCGGTGACCCAAACACACTGCACGCCGCCATCAGCGATGCATTTCCCGGCGCACGTATTAACATCGCCTGGCTGCAAGGCGGTCGTTTCGCTTTGGAGTTTTATCAGGAAGGGTTACTGCGTCCGCTCTCAGCGGCCGAATTGTCGGATGGTACGTTACGTTATCTGCTACTGATCGCCGCCCTGCTCACCCCGAGATCACCCACCATGATGGTGCTCAACGAACCGGAAACCAGCCTCCATCCAGATCTACTGCCGGCGCTAGCGCGGTTGATTATTCAAGCGTCGCAACACTGCCAAATGTGGGTGGTGTCCCACGCCAGCCGCCTGATTGCCGCCCTCGAAAGCGACCCCAGTTGCAATCCCATCGTTCTGGAAAAGAACCTCGGCCAAACCGGCATCGTCGGGCAGGGAATGCTTGATGCACCGGCGTGGCATTGGCCGGATTAATCCAATGACTGGAATGCGCCAAACCTCTGTAGGAGCCAACTTGTTGGCGAAGCGGTTTGTCTGACACACCGCAATAAACCCCTCGCCAACAAGTTGGCTCCTACAGAAAGTCGTCGGTGTATGGGTTTTAACCCTGCCACTTACCGCCTTCAACGATGACATCTTCGGGCTTGGTGTCGTCACTCAGCTGTTTGCGCACGTACTGGTCGTACAGTTTGAGCAGGTACTTATCTTCACCCAGCTTTGCCAGTTCGGTGTTGATCCAATCACGCAATTCGATATTGCCCTTCTTCACTGCGGGTGCGATCGGTGCTTCGCCACCGAGTTTTTCTGGCAGAACGCGGTAACCGGGATTTTGTTTCGCCCAGCTGAACAGCACCAGATTGTCCTGAGCGTAAGCGTCGCCGCGACCCGTGGACAACGCTTGCAGCGATTCGGAGTTTTTCTCGAACTTCAACAGCTTCCAGTCTGGGTGGGTTTTGGTCAGCCAAATATCCGCTGTAGTGCCGGTGGTGACGATGGTGGTCTTGCCGGCCAAGTCATCCAGCTTGACCACCGCGCTGCCTTGCGGCACTAAGGCCTGGACCGCAACTTTGAGGTTCGGGTTGGTGAACTCCACCGCTTCCTTACGCTCTGGCGTGACCGTCATGTTGGCTAGAATCAGGTCGACTTTGTCGCTTTGCAGAAAGGGGATACGGCTCGCCGGCTCAACCGCGACGAACTCGACTTTGTTTTCATCGCCCAGTAAGTCTTTGGCAAATTGACGGGCGATGTCGGTATCAAAACCTACATACCGGCCTTTTTCATCGACAAAACCAAAGGGTGGTTTATCGGTAAAGACACCCACGATCAATTTGTCGCGCGCTTTAATTTTAGCCAGATAACCAGCAGCGGGTGCAGCGGCTGTGCTCGCCGTTGCAGCAGGTTTGGCGGGCGCATCGTTGTTGCCACAGCCGGCCAGCAGGCCTAGGCCGAGCAGCGGAATTAACAGTAATGATTTGGCAGATTTTAAGTGAACAGCGCTCATGACAGCTCCTTGATTTTCGATTTCTTGGGCATGGTTTCTACATAGGAGAATTTCTCCAGAAACTGCTGCGCCCGTGCGCTCTGCGGGTTCGTGAAAAATGACTCCGGGGTGTTGTGTTCGAGGATGCTTCCGGCCTCCATAAACACGACGCGGTCAGCTACCGCGCGCGCAAAGGCCATTTCGTGGGTAACGATCAGCATGGTCATACCGCCGCGCGCCAGGTCGAGGATCACTTCCAGCACTTCCTTGACCATCTCCGGATCGAGGGCCGCGGTTACCTCATCGAACAACATGACTTGGGGGTTCATACACAGCGAGCGGACGATGGCGATACGCTGTTGCTGGCCGCCCGACAACTGCCGTGGAAAAGCGTCGCGCTTGTCTGAAAGACCCACACGTTCAAGCAACGCTTCGGCTTGCGCCAGCGCTTCATTGCGTTTGCGCTTTTGTACTTTCAGCGGACCGAGCAGGACGTTTTCCAGAACGCTCATGTGCGGAAAAAGGTGATAGCTCTGGAACACCATGCCGACGTCTTGCCGCACTTGGCGCCAATCGGTTTTAGCTTCCAGCAGTTCGCGCCCGGCGAAACGCAAGCTCCCGCTGTGCGCCACTTCCAGGCCGTTAAGGCAGCGCAGTAGCGTACTTTTTCCGCATCCACTGGGGCCCAGAATAACGATCACTTCACCACTCTCGACAGTCAGGTCGATGTTTTTTAGTACCTGTTGGCTACCGAAAAATTTGTTAAAGCCTTTGAACTCGATCAATGCGCTCATGCTTGAGTCCAACGTCGTTCCAGCACCCGGGAGGCGGCCGAAAGCGGGTAGCAGATAAAGAAGAAAAACAGGAACAACGCGCCGTAAATCAGCACTGATTCATAGGTGCGCTCGATAATCTGTTGCCCGACCTTGATCACGTCGACGACGCCAATTAGCACCACCAACGAGCTGGTCTTGATGATTCGGGTGTAGATGTTGATGGTCGGCGGGGTCATGCGCTTCAGCGCTTGCGGGAGCAGTACATAGCCATACAACTGCGGGTCGGAAAGGCCGATGGATAAGCCTGCCTCACGCTGCCCACGTGGAAGGGAATGTAGGGCGCCGCGTACGACTTCGCCGACTTCGGTGCTGCCCCATAACGACAACACCAACACGCCACACCAAAAGCTCGGGATGCTTAGGCCGAAGAAAATAGGCATACCGAAGAACAGCAGGTACAACCAGACCAACACCGGAATCGCACGAAACAGCTCCAGGTAGATCCGCAAAATCAGGTTGATCCAATAGGCATTCAAGGTACGCAAAACGCCATACAACACCCCGCCCACCGTACTGAATAAAATGCTCAGCAACGAGATAGTCAGTGTTTGCGCGGCGCCTTTGCCCAGTTGCGGCAACGACACCCACAACAATTCAAGACCCGAACTGGCCATGTTGGAGCCTCCGTTCCAGGTAGCTGAGCAGCAACGACAACGGCAAGAACAACAGCACACAAATCAGCGTCAGCACGGTAAGCATTTCGTAGGTTTTGTAGTACAGCGCGATGTAACTTTTGGTGGTGTAGAGAATTTCCGGAACCGCAACCGCTGAGACCACCGTGGTCTCCTTGAGCAGAAAGATAAAATTGGCGAACAGCGCCGGCAGGCTGAGGATGCCCGCTTGCGGCAGAATCACATAACGCAGCAACTGCCATTGCGACAACCCGATGGAGCGCCCTGATTCCAGTTGCGCCAGCGGCACCGCATCGACGCCAGCACGCAAGACTTCAGTCAGGTATGCGCCGCCCAAAAAAGTCATGGTGATGATCGCGGCAGAGAATCCAGAGACTTTTATCCCCAGCGTCGGCAACGCGAAGTAGATGAAAAACAGTTGGATCAATAGTGGAGTATTGCGCGCTAACTCAACGTACAGCGCGACCAATCGATGCAAATATGGCGTGCGGAATACCAGGATGGCCGAGTTAATCATCGCTACCAGCAGCGACGTGCAGATGGCGATTAAGCCCACCTGCAACGTGACCCCGACCGCCTTGAGAAATGACGGCAGGGTGCTGAGGATGAAGGGATAGTCCAGGGTCATAAGACAGCCTGTTAAAGATATGTTGAGGCTGCTGAGGATTTCGCGAATGAATTCGCTCCCACAGTGGTTCTGAGTGCAACCTGTGGGAGCGAATTCATCCGCGAAGAGGCAACGTCAGGCGCTGCATTTAAAAAATACTCAGCTACCCGGCGTGCCGTGCACTTCTTCAAAGAAGTAGTCTTTCCAGCTGTCAGCCTTATTTTTCAACACACCCAGTTCCTGCAATTTGCTGGCGTAGATGAAGGTGCGCTGTGGGGTGATGGTGAAATCGATTTCTGGATCAGAGACAATTTTCTCAACAAGGGCCAGCGGCAGTTTTGACTGTTCTACACGGATGTAGGTCTGGGCTGCGGCGGGTTTGTCGGCCTTGATGATGTGCTCGGCTTCAGCCAGCGCGTCATAGAATGCTTTGTAGGTCTTGGGGTTTTCGTCGTGGAATTTTTGGGTGGTGTAAAGCACGTTGAACGTGGCCTGACCGCCGAGCACATCGTATGAACTAAGCACTTTGTGGACGTTAGGATTCTCCAGCTCCTGGTACTGGAACGGCGGGCTGGAGAAGTGAGCATTCAGCTCGGAGCCACCAGCAATCAACGCGGCAGTCGCGTCCGGGTGCGGCAGACTCACTGAGATGTTGTCGAACTTCTTGAACTGCGCATCGCCGAAGACTTTGGCCGTTTCGATCTGCAACGTGCGCGACTGGAAGCCTACGCCAGCAGCAGGGACGGCAATCCGGTCCTTGTCAGTGAAGTCTTTCAACGTCCTCACGTCCGGGTTGATGCTGAGCAAATAGTTGGGCATCGAGCCGAGTGAGGCGATGGCCTTAACGTTCTGTTTGCCTTTGGTTCGATCCCAAACGGTGAGCATCGGCGGCACACCGGCGGAAACCACGTCCAAAGCGCCAGCCAGCAAGGCTTCGTTCATGGCGGTGGCGCCGGAGATGCTGTTCCAGTCGACCTTGATGTCCAAGCCCTGTTCTTTACCGTGCTTCTCGATCAAGTGCTGATCGCGCACTACGTCGAGAATCAGGTAACCAATGCCGAACTGCTGGGCGATGCTGATTTTGCCTTCTGCCTGGGCGCCGCTGCTGAGCAATGCTCCGGCTAAGCCTAACGCTGCTGCAAGTGTAGTAAGCGCCGGATGCTTGAACGATGTGGCCATGAAATTCTCACCATCAAAGAATGAATACGACAGGCCGGTGGTCCGGCGTTGCATATAGCTTACAGTTACTTAAAGACTATAAATAAATAGGAATTTGGAATAACGATAGTCTTAAAAAGCCAGCATCAACGCTGCATGCCCCAGCGTTTAACCGTCAGTCTTTCGATGTTGTTGAACAGCAGATTTTCCACCAACAACCCAATCAAAATCACTGCAATCAAGCCGGCGAATACTTTGTCGGTGTAGAGCTCGTTGCGGTTTTGGTAGATGTACCACCCCAAGCCGCCCTTGCCCGACTGAGCACCAAATACCAGTTCGGCGGCGATCAACGTGCGCCAGGCGAACGCCCAGCCGATTTTTAGGCCGGACAAAATTGAAGGCAATGCAGCGGGAATCAGGATGTACCAAACAAAGCGCAAGCCCTTGAGGCCATAGTTGCGCCCGGCCATGCGCTGGGTTTCCGAGACCCCGAGAAAGCCTGAGTAGGTGTTCAACGCCAATGCCCACAGCACCGAATGCACTAGTACAAAAATCAGGCTGCCCTGACCCAAACCGAACCACAGCAATGACAGCGGAAGTAAGGCAATCGCTGGCAGGGGATTGAACATTGCGGTCAGGGTGCTCAGCAAATCACGCCCTAGCTGGGTCGATACCGCGAGGGTGGTCAACGCAAACGCCAGGACGATACCGATCACGTAACCCTTGATCAGTACAGCGAGGGAAATCCACACTTTGCTGAGCAGCTCGCCACTGGCAATACCATCGTAAAAAGCGCTGGCGGTCTGCACCACGCTCGGCAGCAACAGGTCATTGTTTTGGTAACGCGCAGCCAGCTCCCAGATAACCGCGAGGGCCAGCAGGATTACGGTTTTGCGAACCCAGCTCAGTTGCCAGATGCGCTGCGCTAGCGGGATATCACGCGCAAGATCCTCTTGGGTAAAAGGCTCCAGCGTGACTTCGTATTCCTGTCGAATGGTCATGTTTCGAATTCTCTTGGTAGGCTTCAGAGGGGTTTCAATACGCGATGCGTACATCCTGGAAGCTCAGCTCGCGATCGACCGGCTCAGGTTCGCCCTCATCAAACAGCAAGCGATGGATGCGTTGCGCGGTGTGCTGAAAGCCGGTGCCGCCGAGGCTGTGCAGGTCGTACTGGTGGCTGTTGATTTCAGCGCGAACCCGGCCCGGGTGCGGTGACAGCAACAGAATCCGGTTGCCGAC
>NZ_JAMFRV010000200.1 GCF_026224925.1 Pseudomonas sp.
GGCTACGCTGACGGTAGTGTGCCGAAGCGATGCGAGCGCCGTGAATGTCAGCTACCAACTGATGACTGATACTGCCGGCTATGGCGAACAAGGCATGGCGGGCAGTAATGGCGAGGCCAGCTATCAGCTGTACACCGATGGCAGTTATCGACAGCTCTGGGGCGATACTTCCAGCAGCGCGATTTCCGACAGTTATGCATTGGCGGCTAATAGCACGCTAAGCCGTGTTTACACGGTGTATGCACGCATGCAGCCCGGCCGGCGGGTGGGCCCAGGTCAATACCTGGCAATCCGTGGAGTGCGCCTGGTTTATTGACGCTCCCGCCGGTTATTTAAATGCCAGACTAAATCGACAGATGTAAAATTCGGTCACCTGGATTGGGTTCAGGCGGGCGGCGTTTGTTCACGGTCAGCTCACCGATGTTGATTAGCTGCGTTCGTATCACGTTGCGGCTCAGGCCCAATAAATTAGCGGTATGCACTTGGTTGTAATGGCAGAAACGATAGGCCGCACGCAGCAGGGTGTGTTCGACCTTTTCATGGAGGGCACCGGCAGACTCCTCAAACAGCTTCTGAAACGCGCGCTCCAGCAGCGCCTCGCAGGATTGATCGACGGCCGGGAGTTCGTCCTGACGTTCGATGCGCATGTTGGACATGCGCAGGTCGTCGCTCTGAATAACCCCGTCGCGGCAAATCAGCAGCGTGTGGTGGATGACGTTTTCAAGCTCGCGGATATTACCCGGCCAGCCATAGGTGCGCAGTTTATGCTCGGCCTCGCCACTAAGACTTACCTGGCCATAGCCCAGTCGTCGGCTGTAGGAATCGATAAAATGCAGGGTCAGCGGCAGGATATCGCCGGGGCGTTCGCGTAACGGCGTCAGTTCCAGGCTGACGACGTCAAGCCGGTAGAACAGGTCCTCGCGAAAGTGTCCCGCATTGATGGCCTTCTCCAGCTGGACGTTGGTCGCCGCCAGCACCCGCACATCGATGGGAATACTTTTGCGCGAGCCCAATCGCACCACCTCTCGCTCTTGCAACACGCGCAGCAGCTTGACCTGAATCGGCATCGGCAGATCGCCGATTTCATCGAGGAACAGCGTGCCGCCATTGGCCTCTTCGAACCAGCCAGCCTTGGCGCTCAGGGCGCCAGTGAACGCTCCCTTTTCATGGCCAAACAACTCGGCTTCCACCAGGGCTTCGGAGAAAGCGCCACAGTTGACCGCGACGAAAGGACGAGCACTGCGCGCACTGAGGTTGTGGATATGGCGTGCCACCAGTTCCTTGCCGGTACCGGTTTCGCCAATGATCAGCACGCTGGCTTCACTGGGCGCGACTTGTTGAATGTGCGCGAGTAGCGCTTTTGATTTCGGGTCCTCAAACACCTGCGCGGTGGCGCGAATCGAGGTGGCGAGGGCAGGAGACGGCGGTAAGGTGAGCAGTTGCATGGCGATCCACTATGAGTAGAAGGTCGGGATGGGTAGGGCACCGTTCAGTGCCCAGTCGCCCAATTCATGGAGCTTGTAATCCAGTGGGTCATGCAGGCTCTGAGTGCGCAGGTTGCGCCAATGCCTGTCGAGGGCCACGGAGGCGTGGGTGGCACGCGCCCCGGTGACCTCGAAGACCTTGCTACACAACTCAAGGCCATTGCGACTTGCGGCTACCTTGGCCGTGGCGATGGCCACCGCGACCTGACCACGTTCTTCGCTGCTCAATGCCGGACCTTTGGCCCACGCCCGGTCCAGCGCTTCGCCCGCGTGCTCGACCAGCAGCCTGGTGCTTTGCAGGCCGACCCAGAACTCACCGTAGTGATTGAGCACATAAGGGTCCTGGCCGATCTGCGCCGCATTGGACTTGAACCAAGGGCGGGCCTCCTCAAGGGTGTATTTACGCGCCTCTTCGAAAGCGCCTTCGGCAATGCCCAAGAAGATGTTGGCAAAATGTAGCTGCGCAATCAGCGGACGCAAGCAGGCGAACGGCGTGCTCAGAGGGCCTGGGTCCAGTAGCAGATCGGACTCCTCCACCCGCACCCGTTCGAACGTTGCGCTGCCGCTGTCTGTCTGGCGCTGGCCCATGTTGTTCCAGTCGCCATGCAGGGTGATCCCGGTACGGCCGCTGGGGATTGCAGCGATCAGCAACTTGCCGCCGGCCGCATCATCGACTGCGGACGCAATGAGCATCTCCGAGTCTGTGGCACCTGAGCAGAAACTTTTTTTGCCGGAAAACTCGCGCCAGCCGTTGTGCCCCCTGACCACCGTGCGCGTGTCCAACGGGTTCAAGGCATTACCCCAAAACCAGTTCTTGCGGGCTGTCAGTTCAAACCACGGCTGCCACTGTGCGGGCGTGGCGAACAGCCTCACGGTTGCGAGCATCAGGTGATGGAAGCCAAATACATGGGCGATGGAGCTGTCGACCCGAGCAAACTCACGCACCACCTCAAACGTTTCGCTCCAGCGGGCGTCCAGCCCGCCGAATTGGCTGGGGATACTCAATGCCAGTAAACCGCTTGCACGCAGGGCGTCTCGTTCGGTCTTGGGAGTACCGCCACGTTGATCCCGTTCGACAGCGGTGTGAGCAAATTCGGCCGCCAGTTCGCGGGCAATATCCAATGGCGCCACTTGGGTTTTTTGCAACTTGGCAGTCACGCGTTATTACCTCCATTCTTAAGCGGCACGGTCCGGCAGATGGCCGCGTTTCTGTAGGCGCTGCCGAAGGCTGCGATAAAGCCGTAAATCGGTTCTCGATTGATCGCAGCCTTCGACAGCGCCTACAGCGTCAGGCTTTGGCCTTGGTCGGCAATACATCGTTGGCGATCATCTCGCCGAACGGCCCGGTCAGGTTGGTGATGCCGTGTCCGGCCAGGCCGGCGTAGGGCTCCGGCAACAAGGGGAACACCA
>NZ_JAMFRV010000201.1 GCF_026224925.1 Pseudomonas sp.
GACGGCGGCGAGAAAACGGGTTTTCGATTGGTTGGCGGTTTCCGCTGTGCCCTTGGCTTCAGTCAGCGCGACGTTCAGTTGTGAGAGTTCGTGGGTACGTTCGGCAACCCGCTGCTCGAGGCTTTCGTTGGCAGCCTTAAGTGCCTGCTCGGCTTCGCGGAACGCGGTGATGTCAGTGAAACTCATGACAAAACCACCGCCGGGCATCGGGTTGCCGATCAACTCGATCACGCGGCCGCTGGGGAACAGTCGTTCCGAGGTGTGCGCCCGGCCTTGACGCATCCAGTGCAGCCGGCGCGCCACATGCACTTCGGCTTCGCCCGGCCCGCACAGGCCGCGTTCGGCGTTATGACGAATGATGTCGGCAATCGGCCGCCCCACGCTGATCAGCCCTTCCGGGTAATTGAACACTTCCAGATAACGGTGATTCCAGGCCACCAGCTTCAACGATTGATCCACCACGCTAATGCCTTGGGTGATGTTTTCAATTGCGCCTTGCAGCAATGCCCGGTTGAATTGCAGCACTTCCGATGCTTCGTCGGCGATACGCACCACGTCCTCTAGCTGCATCTCGCGGCCTTCGATGGCGGCCTTGACCACGGCTCGGGTCGAGGATGCACCCAGTACACCGGCCAACAGCCGTTCGGTGTGCGCGATCCATTCACCGTCGGCGTTTTGATTCGGGTTAAAGCCCTTGCCCTGACGATACGCGAAGCGAATGAAGCTCTGCCGTGCGCGCTCTTCGCCGACGAACCGCGCCGACAGGGTTAGCAAGTCTTCGATCTGCACCGCCAGCAACGAACGACTTCGCGGACGTGCGCTGATCTCCTGACCGATGAATCGCCCGGCTTGCCAGTGCTCGGAAACCCGCGTACGGGACAACACCGACACCCAGGCGAACAGGGTGAAGTTCCCCGCCAGCGACAGCACCACGCCTTGGGTCAGCGGGGTAATGGGCAGATTGAACGGGTTGCTGTGTAGCCATGCCAAGGCCGGAAAGCTTTTCAGAGACCAGCCCAGACTGATGGCCGCAATCGGCAGCACTAAGGTGTAGAACCACAGAAAGGTACCCGCTGCCAAACCGGCAAACACCCCCCGGCGGTTGGCTTGTTTCCAGTACAGCGCGCCGAGCATCGCGGGCGCCAATTGGGTGATCGCAGCGAAGGCAATCTGGCCGATGGTCGCCAGGCTCGCCGTCGACCCCAGCAGCCGATAGCAGACATACGCCAGCAGCAGAATCACCACGATGCTGACGCGTCGCACCGACAGCATCCACTGACGAAACACCTCGAACGGTCGCTCTGCGGTTTGTCGACGCAGCAGCCACGGCAGCAACATATCGTTGGAAACCATGGTCGACAGTGCCACACACTCAACGATCACCATGCCGGTCGCCGCTGACGCGCCACCGATGAACGCCAGCAGGGCCAATATTGGATGGGCTTGTGCCAGCGGTAGGCTGATCACAAAGGAGTCAGGCAATACCGAGCTTGGCAGCAACATTTGCCCGGCCAAGGCGATGGGCACCACGAACAGCGCCGCCAATGCCAAGTAAGCGGGGAACACCCATTTCGCCAGACGTAAATCCTGTGGTTCGATGTTCTCCACAACGATCAGGTGAAACTGCCGTGGCAGGCAGATCATTGCCATCATCGCTACGCCGGTCTGGACCACCATGGACGGCCAGTTGATGGTCTCTTTCCAATACTCTGCCAGGCGCGGCGCAAGCATTGCTTGGTTGAACAAGTCGTCGAAACCGTCGTACAGGCCGAAGGTAACAAAGGCCCCCACGGCGAGAAACGCGAACAGTTTGACCAACGCTTCAAACGCAATCGCCAGCACCATGCCGCGGTGGTGTTCGGTGGCGTCGAGGTTGCGCGTGCCAAACAGAATGGTGAACAGGGCCAGGACCAACGAGACAATGAGCGCGGTGTCTTGTGCGCGGACTCCGGTGGATTCCGCCACCGCTCCGATCAGTAGGTTCACCCCCAGCACGATGCCTTTCAGCTGCAATGCGATGTAGGGCAACACCCCGACCAGACAGATCAGAGCGACCACCACCGCTAGCGATTGCGATTTGCCGTAGCGGGCCGCGATGAAGTCGGCAATGGAGGTGATGTTCTCCTGCTTGCTGATCATCACCATCTTTTGCAGCACCCACGGCGCGAGCATCAGCAGCAGTATCGGGCCGAGGTAGATGGGCAAAAACGACCAGAGTTGTTCCGCCGCCTGGCCTACGGCGCCGAAAAATGTCCAGCTAGTGCAGTACACCGCCAACGACAGGCTGTAGACCCACGCTCGAATGCGCGGAGGCAGCGGCGTGCTGCGCCGATCACCATAGAAAGCGATGGCGAACATGATGGCCATGTAAGCGAGAGCGACGGCAGCAATTAGCCCGCTGGACAACGACATGTAAAGCTCCAAATAACGCCAGCTCTCTGAACAGCGCGGGCGCGACAGTTTCGCACGATGTTTGGGCTTCGTCAGTGCCGACCAAGGTCGCGGCGCGGTTTGATGTCGCACGGTTTAATGGAGCGCTGGCTATACAGCCTTAACTCTATATAGAGGATATAGATGACCTATACATAAATTACCCGTTATATAGATAGATCGTCTGGCTATTAAGCTTGATTGACCTCATCAGAGGACAGGAGATCATCATGACCACCCTCAATCCAGTCCGCCCGCTCAGCCATTTGAGCCATCCGCGAGAAGTCATTCGCCAGTTCACGCCAAATTGGTTCGCAGCGACCATGGGCACCGGTGTTCTTGCCTTGACCCTTGCGCAACTCTCCGCGCAGGTCCCAAGTCTGCGTCAGTTTGCCGAGGGGCTGTGGCTGTTTAACATTGGCCTGTTTGCATTATTCAGCCTGCTGTATACGGCGCGCTGGGTGCTATTTTTTGACGAAGCGCGGCGGGTGTTTGGCCACTCTACCGTTTCGATGTTTTTCGGCACTATCCCCATGGGCCTGGCGACCATCATCAACGGCTATCTGCTGTTTGGCATAACGCGTTGGGGCGACGCGGCGGTCGCCATCGCCCAAGTGTTGTGGTGGCTGGATGTTGCAATGGCGTTGGCCTGCGGTGTGTTGATCCCGTTCATGATGTTCACCCGTCAGCAACACAGCATCGACCAGATGACCGCCGTGTGGTTGTTGCCTGTCGTCGCTGCAGAAGTAGCGGCGGCCAGTGGTGGATTGCTCGCACCGCACCTGGCGGACAGCGCATCGCAATTTAGCGTATTGATCACCAGCTACGTGTTATGGGCGTTTTCGGTGCCGGTGGCGTTCAGCATCCTGACCATCCTGTTGTTGCGCATGGCGTTGCACAAGTTGCCCCACGAAAGCATGGCCGCGTCGAGCTGGCTGGCACTGGGCCCGATAGGTACGGGAGCGTTAGGCATGTTGCTGATGGGCGCGGACGCTCCGGCAATTTTCGCGGCGAACGGTTTGCCGGGCCTCGGTGAAATCGCCGACGGCATCGGTCTGGTGGCGGGCATCACGTTATGGGGTTTTGGCCTGTGGTGGATGTTGATCGCGGTGTTGATCACCGTGCGTTACCTGCGCACCGGTATTCCTTTCAACCTGGGATGGTGGGGGTTTACCTTCCCGTTGGGCGTCTATGCGTTGGCGACGCTCAAGCTGGCGACTCGGCTTGATCTGGCGTTCTTTTCGGTGGTGGGTACCTTGCTGGTCATCTGTCTGACGATCCTCTGGGCAGTTGTCATGACTCGCACGGTTCGTGGCGCTTATAAAGGAGAGCTGTTTGTCTCGCCGTGCATCGCTGGGCTGAGTAAGTAGGATGTTTATACATTCCAGGAAATTGCCCGGAATAGAATCAGACGCATCCTATCGACATCCGTGAGGTTAACGTTTTCAATGTCGGCCACTGAAAAGCCGGACACGGCGTCATGGGATGCAAGGACGATGAGTCAACAATCGCAGTTCAATTTGTTGGGAAAACGGCGCTTCCTGCCGTTTTTCATTACTCAGTCCCTCGGGGCTTTTAACGACAACGTGCTCAAGCAATCGCTGATTCTGGCCATTCTCTACAAGCTCAGCATCGACGGTGATCGGTCGATTTGGGTCAATCTATGCGCATTGCTGTTCATCCTGCCGTTCTTTCTGTTTTCGGCGCTGGCGGGGCAATTCGGTGAAAAGTACGCCAAGGACGCGCTGATTCGCCTGATCAAATTGGGTGAAATCGCGATTATGGTGGTGGGCGCGGCGGGCTTTATGCTCAATCACCTGTCGATGATGCTGCTGGCGCTATTCGCCATGGGCACACATTCGGCATTGTTCGGCCCGGTGAAGTACTCGATTCTTCCGCAGCACCTGCATGAGAACGAGTTGGTCGGTGGTAATGGGCTGGTGGAGATGGGCACCTTTCTGGCGATTCTGGCTGGAACCATAGGTGCCGGGATCATGATGTCTTCCGCGCATTACGCGCCCGTCGTTGCTACCGCGTTATTGCTGGTTGCCTGTCTGGGGTACATCGCCAGCCGCAGCATCCCACGCGCAGCGGCTGCTTCGCCGGAAATGCGGCTGAATTGGAATATTTTTAGCGAGTCCTGGGCCACGTTGCGCTTAGGCCTGGGGCAGACCCCAGCGGTGTCACGCTCGATAGTCGGCAACTCTTGGTTCTGGTTCGTCGGTGCGATTTACCTGACACAGATTCCGGCCTACGCCAAAGACTGGCTGTACGGCGATGAAACCGTTGTGACGCTGATTCTTGCGGTGTTCTCCATCGGTATTGCCTTGGGCTCTCTGCTCTGCGAGCGCTTGTCCGGGCGCAAGGTCGAGATCGGTTTGGTGCCGTTTGGCTCCATGGGCCTGACGGTATTCGGTCTGTTGCTGTGGTGGCACTCGGGTGGTTTTCCGCAAAACGTTCAGGCCAATGACTGGCTGGCGGTGCTGTCCATCGGTCAGGCATGGTGGGTATTGCTGGACGTGCTGGGTATCGGCGTCTTCGGTGGCTTTTATATCGTCCCGCTGTATGCGTTGATTCAATCGCGCACCGCCGAGAAAGAGCGTTCCCGGGTCATCGCGGCGAACAACATTCTCAATGCGCTGTTCATGGTGGTGTCGGCCATCGTTTCGATCGTACTGCTCAGTGTGGTCAAACTGTCGATCCCGCAGCTGTTTTTAGTGGTTTCGCTGATGAACATCGCGGTGAACGTCTACATCTTCAAAATCGTTCCCGAGTTCAGTATGCGTTTCATGATCTGGCTGCTCAGCCATTCCATGTACCGTGTTGAACACCGCAACCTCGACTTGATTCCGGACGAAGGCGCGGCGTTGCTGGTGTGCAACCATGTGTCGTTCGTCGACGCGTTGTTGATCGGTGGTGCCGTGCGTCGGCCGATTCGCTTTGTGACTTATTACAAAATCTACAACTTGCCGGTGCTGAACTTCATCTTCCGCACGGCGGGTGCTGTTCCGATTGCCGGGCGCAACGAAGACCTGCTGATCTACGACCAGGCGTTTAAGAAAATCGCCGAATACCTGAAAAATGGAGAGTTGGTGTGCATCTTTCCCGAAGGAAAACTGACGACCGATGGCGAGATCAACGAATTCAAAAGTGGTTTAACGCGCGTGCTGCAGGACACGCCAGTACCAGTGATTCCGCTGGCGTTGCAGGGATTATGGGGCAGCTTTTTCAGTCGCGATCCGAACAAGGGTGTTCTGCGGCGCCTGTGGTCAAGGATTACCTTGGTCGCAGGACCTGCGGTGACCGGTGATGCAGCACTCCCTGCCAATTTGCAGGCGCAGGTGGCGGTGTTGAGGGGCGCGGTGCGTTAGAGGGATGCAATTGTAGGAGCGCGCTTGCCCGCGATCGGTTCGGGGTCGCGCTCGACCGTAGCAGTCGTAACCCGGTGACCGCAATCTTCAGTCCGGAGCCGGGTTAAGCCGTTAGGACCGCTCTGCGCTCCATCGCGGGCAAGCGCGCTCCTACAGATTGGAAGCACCTCAACTGCTCAGTTTCAATCCCACCAATCCACACAGAATCAGCCCCACGCTCGCCAGACGAATCAGCGCCATGGACTCGCCAAACAGGATGATTCCCGCGATCACAGTGCCAATTGCGCCGACGCCGGTCCAAATTGCATAGGCAGTGCCCAGCGGCAATTCTTTCATGGCGAGGCCCAGCAAACTGAGGCTGATGATCATCGCGGTGATGGTAAGGGCGGTGGGTAATGGGCGGGTGAACCCTTCGGTGTACTTCAGGCCAACGGCCCAACCGACTTCAAACAGACCGGCAAAAACCAGAATAATCCAGGACATGATGACCTCCAAACAAGAGGTCGTCCTCGGAGTGGTTCTTCTGACGCAACAGTCAGGTCGTCCTGACTGTGGGCAGTATTTTGCATATTGTTGAGTGAAGGGCAAGCATTGAGTAATCGATTTGGGGTATCCCCAGCAGCAAAACTGCCCACCGAATCTCGGCATGCCGTCGGATTTGGGCAATCCAAAAAACTGTGGGAGTAAGCTTGCTGGCGAATGAAGCAACACGGTCTGGTTACTGTGCCGAAGCCTCAGCCGCTTCCCTATCCGCCTTTTCACTCATCCTTCGGAAGTAAGTAGAAAGCAGCGCGCCGGAAATATTGTGCCAAACACTGAACAATGCGCTCGGCACCGCCGCCAGTGGCGAGAAGTGTGCGCTGGCCAGTGCTGCGCCCAGTCCGGAGTTTTGCATGCCGACTTCCAGTGACAGGGATTTGCGTTGGGCCAACGGCAGTTTGAACAGCTTGCCGGTGAAGTAGCCCAGTACGAAGCCAAAGGTGTTGTGCAGGATGACCACTGCCATGATCAACAGACCGGATTCAGCGATTTTCGCCTGACTGGCGGCAACCACTGCGGCGACGATCATGACGATGCTGACCACCGAGACCAAAGGCAATACGTCTTCTGCGGTTTTAACCCGTGCGCCCAATACGCGTTGCGCCACGACGCCCAGCACGATGGGCAGTAACACCAACTGCAGAATTGACCAGAACATTTCCATGAATGACACCGGCAGCCAGGCCGACGCCAGTAGCCAAATCAATGCAGGCGTGAGCAGCGGGGCGAGGAGGGTGGTCACCGCGGCAATCGCTACTGACAGCGCCAGGTCGCCACGGGCCAGCCAAGTCATGACATTGGACGATGTCCCACTCGGGCAGCAGCCCACCAGAATCACACCAACGGCGATTTCTGGCGGCAGATGAAACGCCTGGCATAACAGCCAGGCCACACCGGGCATGATCACGAAATGCGCGATCACACCCAACGCCACACGCCACGGATGGCGCGCAACTTCTGAAAAATCGTCGAGCTTGAGCGTCAGGCCCATGCCGAACATCACCAGGCCGAGTAGCGGCACGATGGCAACTTTCAAACCGATAAACCATTCGGGCAGCACAAACGCCAACACCGCAAACAGCAGCACCCAATAAGCGAAGGTATTGCCGACAAAGCGACTCAACGTAGCCAAAGCACGCATGGTCTGTTCCTTTTTATAAGAAGAAAGCGTGCGCTACCGTCAGCGGTAGCGCACAAACGCATTGAACGGTGTGGGGCTTAAATGCCCTGGGGCAGTTCTTCGCCGCCCAGCGCTTCGAACAACTCCGGAAGGAATTCGCCGAAGGTCAGCATCATTAACGTGAAGCTTGCGTCCAGTTGGCCGAGGGCTTCTTCGCCACCATCTTGTTCAGCCTGATCTTGCAACAGGTCTTCAAACTTCAGACGCTTGACCACCATCTTGTCGTCGAGGACGAAAGACAGCTTGTCCTGCCAAGCCAGCGACAGCTGAGTAACCACTTTACCGGTGCTCAAATGCAACTGGATTTCTTCGCTGGTCAGGTCCTGACGCTTGCAACGGACGATGCCACCGTCTTCGTGGGTATCACGCAGCTCGCACTCATCGAGCACGAAGAAGTGGTCAGCGGCTTTCTGGGTTTTGACCCACTCGGTCATGGTCGCGCTTGGCGAGACCTTCACGGTCAATGGGCGCACCGGCAATGAACCGATCACTTCACGCAATGTGGAGAGCAGGTCTTCGGCGCGTTTAGGGCTGGAGGCGTTAACCAGAATCAGACCCTGTTTCGGCGCGATGGCCGCAAAGGTCGACCCGCGACGAATAAAGGCGCGAGGCAAGAAGGCCTGGATGATTTCATCCTTGAGCTGATCGCGCTCCTTTTTATAGACCTTGCGCATTTGTTCGGCTTCGATCTCTTCGATCTTCTCCCGCAAAGCGTCATTCACAACGCTGCCAGGCAAAATACGATCTTCTTTACGCGCGGCGATCAGCAGGAAGTCTCCGCTGACGTGGACCAGTGGCGCGTCCTCGCCTTTACCGAAGGGAGCGACGAAACCGTAAGTGGTCAACTCCTGGCTGGCACAAGGGCGGGCCGGTTTGGTCGCCAATGCGGTTTCCAGCGCCTCAGCATCAAAAGGCAGATCTTGGGTCAGGCGATAGACAAGCAGGTTTTTGAACCACATGGGGTGAATCTCTCCTTTATACAAAGGGGGGCATTATTCCCTCCTAAGCCCCAGCGGCCAACCCTGTGCTAAGCCTTTGGAAGGATTATAAAAGTTATTTAAAAAAGTGCTTGCCAGAGGTGGGGTCGCTATATAGAATGCGCGCCACACCGAGAGTGAAGGGTGATTAGCTCAGCTGGGAGAGCAGCTGCCTTACAAGCAGCGGGTCGGCGGTTCGATCCCGTCATCACCCACCACTTCTTGAGGCTTTCGAAAGAAAGTTGTACACACGTCACACAATGCGCAGCGGTAGTTCAGTCGGTTAGAATACCGGCCTGTCACGCCGGGGGTCGCGGGTTCGAGTCCCGTCCGCTGCGCCATATTTTTCAGATCGGCTTGTACGGTCTGAGACTGGAACGCTCCAGAAGCGGTCCTTTTAGGGTTTCACAGAGGCAGGCACTCGAAGGCCTGTTTCGAAAAAGAGTTCATCGGATGCAAGTCCGAGCGACACGCAGCGGTAGTTCAGTCGGTTAGAATACCGGCCTGTCACGCCGGGGGTCGCGGGTTCGAGTCCCGTCCGCTGCGCCATACATGTGCTGTTGGTTCATTCGTGAACCGGCAACACGCTGAAAAACCCGCCTAGAGCGGGTTTTTTAGTTTCTGGGGTTTGTGTTCAGGATCGATGTAGCATTGCCGTGTAGACTCCCCCACCAGTCAGACGAATCGACGGTGTTTCCGAACGGCGTTGATCGCACGCTATCCTTGATGCAGACTGGCCCCCCGTATCCCAGCTTTACCCGTTTTGCAGTCAGTTTTTTCTCCCAGGATTTTGAATGTCTAAATTACCGAGCTTTCGTACCGCATGCTGGGCCACCGCCTTGCTAGCCGCCGCAGGCTGCTCATCGCAGAAGCCGGCGGTGTATGAGCATGAAAATTTTGACGACTCCGGGACTTTTTCGAGAAATTACCCGGTCACCGACGCTGCCTCCTGCGAGGCGGCGCGTCGTGCCTTGCTTAGCCAGGGTTACATCATTACCAGCAATGACCCCAAAGTGATCAGTGGGCACAAGAGTTTCCAGCAAACCGGTGAAACCCACATGGAGATCAGCTTTAGCGTGGTCTGTGCTGGAGACGGCACGTCCAAGGGCGCTACCATGTTTGCTAACGCCCTGCAGGACCGTTACGCGCTGAAGAAGGTTAATAACTCCGCTAGCCTGGGCGTCGGCGTATTGGGCTCGTTGTCGATGCCGATCGGCTCCACGGATGATTCCATGGTCAAGGTCGCCAGTGAAACAGTGGCGTCTCCCAAATTCTACGACCGCTTTTTTGCCTTGGTGGAGAACTTCCTGCCGCCTGAGGTGAAAAAAGCCGCGAACATTCCCGAAAAGCCGAAAACCGACTTGGGTATGCCAGAACCCGTAACCCATGCTGCGACCCCCGCAGCGGCATTGGCTAACAGCAAGCCTGCGCCGACGGTGCCAGAGCCAGCAAAAGAGCCTGCGGCAGAAACCGCACCGTCTGCCAGCGAACCGGTACCGGCGCCAGCCGAGCCTGAGGCGATTAAAGCGGAGGTTGTTACGCCTGCTCCGACGCCACAGCCTGCGGCGGCTCCTACTCCTGCGGCCGAGCCGACCCCTACGCCGACCCCAGCAGCTACGCCTGATGCTACCCCGGCTGAAGCTCCCAAAACGCCATAAACTTGCTGTGACGCTGCAACTGTAGGAGCTGCCGAAGGCTGCGATAAGGTCGGTACGACCTTCAGCGGTTCAGAAATCGACCGGTTTGCGGTCGAATCGCAGCCTTCGGCAGCTCCTACCGATAGTGGGTTTATCCGAGAAACAAGGTGTACGCCGGGTTTTCGCTTTCATCCCAATACGGGTAGCCGATTTCCGCTAATGCTGCCGGAATCAGGTGACGCTCGTCTTCCGGCACCACCAAGCCAGCCACCACCCGACCGTCCGCCGCGCCGTGGTTAC
>NZ_JAMFRV010000202.1 GCF_026224925.1 Pseudomonas sp.
CAGCGCGATCGAGCGCTCCGAGCTCGCCGGCGAAGCCCAATGGGCGCAGCTGCAAATGGAAACCGAGCAGATGCGCAGCTCACTGCTCAGCTCGGTGTCTCACGATTTGCGAACGCCGCTCACTCGCCTGCGCTTGTCGCTGGAATTGATGACCGACGAAAACGAACTAACTGAGGGCATGGTTCGCGACATTGAAGACATGGACGCAATCCTCGATCAGTTCCTGGCGTTCATTCGTGATGGCCGCGATGAGCAGATTGAAGAAGTCGATCTGGGCGACTTGGTCCGGGAGGTGGTAGCCCCGTTCAATCATCCCGACGAGCAGATTCGTTTATGCCTGGAGCCGATTCCACCCTTCCCGTTGCGCCGGGTTTCCCTCAAGCGCTTGCTGAACAATCTGATTGGCAATGCCATGCACCACGCCGGTAATGGAATTGAAGTCGCCGCTTATGTTTCAGGTGACGCCAGTGCGCCCTATGTGGTGCTAAGTGTGCTGGACCGTGGGGCCGGGATTGATCCGTCAGAGCTGGAAGTCATCTTCAATCCCTTTATCCGTGGTGACCGTGCCCGCAGCGGCAAAGGCACTGGGTTGGGCTTGGCTATCGTCAAACGAATCGCCGCCATGCACGGCGGTAATGTCGAACTGCGAAATCGTTCAGGTGGGGGACTAGAGGCCCGCGTGCGATTGCCGCTGGGCCTGATGTTGCCGAGGGATGCGGTTTAAGCTGACGTGTGACGCGGGGTCAGCAGGCAAATCCCTCTCTGTGGGACCGAATCATCTGTAGGACCGAATTCATTCGGGAAGCGGTCTGCGAGGTCTATCTGAGACGCCGCGGTGTTGCTTTCCCGAATGAATTCGGTCCTACAGTTTGAACTGACCTAATCAACCCTTCCCTTTAGTCCGGGTCATGTGCGGGCCGCTGTTTTTCTCCAAGTATTCGATGATCATCCCGGCCACGTCCTTGTTGGTAGTGGTTTCGATGCCTTCAAGCCCCGGCGAGGAGTTCACTTCCATGACCAGTGGGCCGTGATTGGAGCGCAGGATATCCACGCCGGCCACGCTGAGACCCATGACTTTGGCGGCACGAATGGCCGTCATGCGTTCTTCAGGCGTGATCTTGATCAGACTGGCGCTGCCACCACGGTGCAGGTTCGAGCGAAACTCCCCTGGCTTGGCCTGGCGCTTCATGGAAGCGATTACTTTATCGCCCACCACGAAGCAGCGAATGTCCGCGCCGCCGGCTTCCTTGATGTACTCCTGCACCATGATGTCTTGCTTGAGGCCCATGAATGCCTCAATCACCGACTCGGCTGCTGTGGCTGTTTCGCACAGCACCACGCCGATGCCCTGAGTGCCTTCCAGCACCTTGATGACCAACGGCGCACCATTGACCATGCGGATCAAGTCAGGGATATCGTCCGGGGAGTGAGCAAAACCGGTAACCGGCAAGCCAACACCGCGACGGGAGAGCAGTTGCAACGAGCGCAATTTGTCTCGGGACCGAGCAATGGCCACTGACTCATTGAGCGGGAACACCCCCATCATTTCAAACTGGCGCAGCACGGCGCAGCCATAAAAAGTCACTGAAGCACCAATTCGCGGGATCACCGCATCGAAATCTTCCAGTGGTTTGCCACGATAGTGGATCTGCGGCTTATGACTGGCAATGTTCATATATGCGCGCAGGGTGTCGATCACCACCATCTCATGACCGCGGGCAGTACCCGCTTCGACCATACGACGGGTGGAATACAGACGCGGATTACGCGACAGCACAGCGATCTTCATGCAACACCTGTGACAGAGGTAGTAGAGGCCGGAAATGCCGGCTTTTCTTGAACGTATGTAATGCCCGGATTAACCACCAAATGGCCGTCGACCAGGGCTTTTGAACCGAGTAACAGGCGATAACGCATGGCTTTTCGGCAAGCCAGGGTAAATTCCACCGGCCAGACCCGATCGCCCAATGCAAGGGTGGTGCGGATGACGTAGCGGACCTGCGTATGGCCGTTGCTGCTTTTTATCGTTTTCATGGCAACCAGCAACGCTTCACAACGGCGATGACGAAGCTGCACCACCGTCCCGAGGTGCGCGTTGAAGCGCACCCATTTTTCCCCGTCGCGTTCGAACGGTTCGATTTCAGTGGCGTGCAGGCTTGATGTGCTGGCCCCGGTATCGATTTTCGCGCGTAAGCCGGCAACCCCCAAATGAGGCAGCGCCACCCATTCGCGAAGGCCAACGACCGTCAAATGATCAAATGTTTTCAAAGCGATTCCGTACGTGTCAATCAGTCTGCCAAGCGTCAGGATCGACCTGCGCTAAAGCTTTGAATGCAGGCTTGGCGAACAAGTAGCCCTGCATCAGGAATATCCCGCAGTCAGTGAGAAAGTCTCGCTCTGCGGCGACTTCTATGCCTTCAGCGATGACGGTAACGCCTAACTCTTCACAGATTGTGACAACCCCGCGAACGATAGCCTGACGAGCCCGATCCTGATGAATATCCCGAATCAGCGCCATATCGAGCTTGATCAAGTCTGGCTGAAAATCAGCCAGCAATGTCAGCCCGGAATAACCGGCGCCGAAATCGTCAATGGCCGTCTTGAAGCCGAATTCGCGGTATTCACGCAGAATATTGGTCAAATGGAGATTGTTATCTAGATGCTCACTCTCAACGGTCTCGAAAATGAGCCTGTCCAAGGGGAAGTTATGCTCTTTCGCTGCCTCAAGCGTGCTGCGAATACACAGCTCCGGTCGATAAACAGCGTTGGGCAGAAAATTGATCGACAGGTTTTCGCGCATTCCGAGCCGCGCAGCGCCAGCAATCGCCTGAGTTCTACAACGTTGGTCGAAGCGGTAACGGTTTTGCGTGTTGACCTGGCCCAAGACCGAAAGTGCGCCTTCACCGTTGGAGCCGCGCACCAATGCTTCGTGCGCAAATACTGAGCGATCGCGCAAATCTACGATGGGTTGGTAGGCAAATGCAAAGTCGAAATTCAGTTCGAGCTCGCTTTTGCAGGCATCGCAACCGACTTTAGGGTCAGTCGCAGAAATAGGGAAGTCAGTCACGTGGCACTCCTGGCGCAAAGGGGCCTTCAATGGCGGGGGTGGGGCATTCTAGTCCCAGGATCGGTTTGACGCCTGCACTACGTGACGTAGTACAGTTCTGGCTGTCACTTTATCGAGGAACTAAGATGGCACAAAAACAGGAAGAGGACGACAAAGTACGGCTGGACAAATGGCTATGGGCGGCACGATTTTTTAAAACCCGAGCTTTGGCCAAGGCCGCCATCGAGAGTGGCAAGGTTCACTGGCGGGGCGAGCGTTGCAAGCCTGGCAAAGAACCGCGTGTTGGTGATGAATATCAAATTCGAGCGGGTTTTGATGAGCGCTCAGTAGTGGTCCAGGCGTTATCGGCTGTCAGGCGCGGCGCCCCCGAAGCGCAGGCCCTGTACTGCGAAACACCGGACAGCATCGCCAAACGTGAAAACGCTGCGGCCATGCGCAAAGCCGGCAGCTTGGGAATCAGCACTGACGGGCGGCCGACCAAGAAACAGCGTCGGCAACTCCATCAGTTTCACGGTTCAAGCAGTGACGATTGACGGCCTCAGGTCGTAGGGAACCGTACAACGCTCATGCACTTAATCACTGGTAAATAGCTCAGTGGTTTAAACAGCGGCGTTGTTACTCGCAGCAGAAAGTAAGAGACCCGGGCAGTGAAAGGGGTGTAGTAACCCCAACCTATCGCAAGCGACGCCATGGCAACGCCGCCGATGTAATCGTCTTGACCCCAGTGAGCCCCCGCCACCAGGCGCGGCATCATGAACAGAAATGCCAAACCCCAGATGACTAGGCGTTGGCCGGTGGTCCGGGTGAACAGGGTCATGAACAACGCCCAAATCAGCAGCACTGACGCGTGGTCACCCGGGAAGCTCTGGTTCGAGCTGTCCTTTAGGTCCAGCGCTTCGGGAAGGTTAGGGAAGAATTCGGTCATACTCAGTGCACCCTTAAGCACCACCGAAGGACTGCTGTGTTGTAAGCCGAGGTGTTTGATCATCTTGTCAAAGATCGTACGGATGACCAGCAACAAAATCAGGATCGAAATAAAGCCGAAGAACGCCTGGCGCACTTGAATCGCCTTGAACACCCAGTCGCCCTTGATCAGCTGCAGCTGGGGCTCGGGCGGTGCGGCCACGGTGGGCAGCGCGATGGCGCTCAAGACGGCGCAGGTCAAAGAGGAAGTCAGGAAATGACGCATGAGACGGGAAGCCTGGGAAGCGATGCGGGAACGTGGCCGCGGCAGGTTGCCGGGCGCTGCGCGAATCTATCCGAGTCCTGCTGAAGGGCTGGAGGGGAAATCACCATGAAGAAACTTCGCCTTGTGATGATAGGCAACGGCATGGCCGGCGTGCGGACGCTGGAAGAGCTGTTGAAGCTGGCGCCGAATCTCTA
>NZ_JAMFRV010000203.1 GCF_026224925.1 Pseudomonas sp.
ATGGCGGGCAGTCCCCGACAAAAACCGAACAAGTCACGGAAGGTTACGCTACACGCCTCAGCGCTGGGCGCGCCCGTACGGCCCAACAGCAAGAGCGGGGAAATGACCAGTAATGCGGCACCCAGCCAAAAGCCGTAGTCAGCTTCCGTGCCGATAAAGCCCAACAGTAAGGGCCCAGCCAATTGGCTCAGGGCGTAACTGCTGCCGTACAGTGCGACCAGGCGACCGCGTAAACGCTCGACCACCAGTTGATTGATCCAGCTTTCGCCGAGGATGAAGACGATGGTCAGAATCACGCCGATCATCAACCGCAGTACCAGCCAGACCGAGTAGCTCGGCAGCACGGCCAGCAAACCAATGGACAGCGCCCCACCCCACAAACACAGGCGCATTAGCCGCGGCGTACCGAAATGCGCAGCGAGGCGGCTGGCAACGCTGGCCCCGACCAAAACACCAATGGCCGGCATTGCCGCCATGACACCGATGGCGAAAGCGCCGTAACCCCAACTCTCCAGCCTTAGCGACACCAGCGGCATGCTGACGCCTAGCGCCAGGCCGACGCTGAGCACCGATGCCAGGACAGCGAAATAAGTAGCCCAACGCATTTTCATAGGTCCGTAAGGGCCCTTTCGCGAATGAATTCGCTCCCACGGTTAGATTGTGTTCAACCTGTGGGAGCGAATTTATTCGCGAAGAAACCGACTCGGTCTCGGGGATTACAACTTGATCCAGGTCGCTTTCAGTTCGGTGTACTTATCGAACGCATGCAGGGATTTATCGCGACCATTGCCTGACTGCTTGAAACCACCGAATGGAGCGGTCATGTCGCCGCCGTCGTATTGGTTGATCCACACACTGCCCGCACGCAGCGCCTTAGCGGTCAAGTGGGCTTTCGACAGGTTGGCGGTCCAGACTGCCGCAGCCAAGCCGTACGGCGTGTCGTTGGCAATCTGAATGGCTTCTTCAACGGTATCGAAGGTAAGCACCGACAGCACCGGGCCGAATATTTCTTCCTGAGCGATTTTCATCGCGTTGGTCACGCCATCAAAAATCGTCGGTTCAACGTACGTACCGCCTGTTTCCTGCAGAATGCGCTTGCCGCCCACCACCAATTTGGCGCCGTCAGCATGACCAGACTCGATGTACGACAGTACGCTGTTCATTTGCTGGGTATCGACCAGAGCGCCGACATTGGTTTGCGGGTCCAGTGGATTACCGGGCTTCCAGGCTTTCAGCGCTTCGATCACCAACGGCAAAAACTGGTCCTTGATCGAGCGCTCGACCAGCAGCCGGGAACCGGCGGTGCAGACTTCGCCTTGGTTGAAGGCAATCGCGCTGGCGGCAGACTCGGCTGCAGCTTGCAGGTCCGGCGCATCGGCAAAAACGATGTTGGGGCTTTTGCCGCCCGCCTCCAGCCAAATACGCTTCATGTTCGACTCGCCGGAGTAAATCAAAAGCTGCTTGGCGGTTCGGGTGGAGCCGGTGAATACCAGAGTGTCGATGTCCATGTGCAACGCCAACGCCTTGCCCACTGTGTGCCCGTAACCTGGCAATACGTTGAACACGCCCGCAGGGATACCCGCTTCAACGGCCAGTTGGGCCACACGAATGGCGGTTAAAGGCGATTTTTCCGACGGCTTGAGGATCACCGAGTTACCGCTGGACAGCGCCGGGCCGAGTTTCCAGCAGGCCATCAACAACGGGAAGTTCCACGGCACGATGGCGGCAACCACCCCGATTGGCTCACGCGTTACCAAACCCAATTGGTTATGCGGCGTTGCGGCGACTTCGTCGTAAATCTTGTCGATTGCTTCACCGTTCCAGCTCAACGCCTGAGCGGAGCCGGGAATGTCGATATTCAGTGAATCACTGATTGGCTTACCCATGTCGAGGGTTTCGAGCAGCGCCAACTCTTCTACGTGCTCATTCAGTAATGCAGCGAAGCGAATCATGGCCGCTTTACGCTTGACCGGAGCCAGACGCGACCACACACCGGAGTTGAACGTTGCACGGGCGCTATCAACAGCACGCTGAGCGTCAGCGGCGTCACAACTGGCAACCTTCGCCAGAAGACGACCATCGACCGGGCTGAGGCATTCGAAAGTGGCACCGGAAACGGCGGCGGTGTATTCGCCATTGATGTAAGCGCGGCCTTCGATTTTCAAATCGCGGGCGCGTTGTTCCCAATCAGCACGAGTAAGGGTCGTCATTCGAGTGTCCTCCTGTTGTATTTTTGAATACGGATGGCATCAACCAAGCAGCGATTACCCTAAACCAAGTGCCGGGGGAATTTCCAATATATTTGACACTTTTGGGTAAACGGCTAGCCGCTGTTCATTTTATTCAACAAAGTCGCAAATTTCAGACACAAAAAAGCCCGCCTTCTCAGGCGGGCTTTTTCGTAAGAAGTAAAAACCAATTACTTGATTTTGGCTTCTTTGTACATCACGTGCTTACGAGCTACCGGATCGAATTTTTTGATTTCGATTTTATCCGGAGTAGTGCGCTTGTTCTTATCGGTGGTGTAGAAGTGGCCTGTGTTAGCGCTCGACACCAAACGGATCAATTCACGCATGACTTTCTCCCTTAGACCTTAGCGCCATTGGCGCGGATTTCGAGAAGAATGACATCAATGCCACGCTTGTCGATGATACGCATGCCTTTAGCAGATACGCGCAGACGCACGAAACGATTCTCGGACTCGACCCAGAAGCGGTGATGCTGCAGGTTCGGCAGGAAACGACGACGGGTTTTGTTATTTGCGTGGGAAATGTTATTCCCAGTTACCGGACCCTTACCGGTAACTTGACATACTCTCGACATGCCTCAGCCCTCTAAAAACCACATGCCCAACCCGGCATGGGTTGGCCGCTTAATCTCTCAGTTGGCGCCAGGCGCCGCGTTTCTTTAGGGGTCTTACCGGCTACACCTACAAACGAAGGAACCGGGCCCCTAGAAAAGAGCGCTGCTTTATACCAGAATACCTGCGATGCAACAACACAACATACACATTACCTTTTCCACCCTGCCTGTTTACGGGCTAGAAACACAGCCGGTGCAGGCGATTGCCGGAAATGTACCGCTCGTCGAGCAAGACGGATTGTCCTGCGCCGATGCATAGTCTAGGGTAAGTCGCTTACCAGACTGCGCCTGCAGATGGGGCCCTATCTGACAGGAATTTAGCCATGCGTCTCGCTGCTCTCCCCCTTCTGCTCGCCCCTTTGCTCTGCCCATTATGGGCTCAGGCCGCGACAACCCTCAGCGTCTGCACTGAAGCCAGCCCCGAAGGCTTTGACGTTGTGCAATACAACTCGCTGACCACCACCAACGCGTCCGCCGATGTGCTGATGAACCGCTTGGTGGATTTCGATGCTCACGACGGCAAGGTAGTACCTAGCCTGGCCGAGAGCTGGGAAATATCCGCAGACGGCCTGACGTACACGTTCAAATTACGCTCTGGCGTGAAGTTTCACCACACCGAATACTTCACCCCGACCCGCGACCTGACTGCCGAAGATGTAGTGTTCAGCTTTCAACGCATGCTCGACCCAGCTAATCCTTGGCACAAGATCGCCCAAAGTGGCTTCCCCCATGCGCAGTCTATGCAGTTGCCCGCGCTGATCAAAAACATCGAAGCGCCCGACGCGCACACTGTGCGCTTTACCCTGGATCATCCGGACTCGACCTTCCTGGCAACGCTCAGCATGGGTTTTGCCTCGATCTACTCTGCCGAGTACACCGCACAGCTGCTCAAGGCAGGCACCCCGGAGAAACTTAACAGCCAGCCTATCGGCACTGGCCCTTTTGTGTTTAAACGCTTCCAGCGAGACGCTGTGGTGCGTTACGCCGCCAACACGGACTATTTCGACGGCAAACCTGGGGTCGACGCTCTAGTGTTTGCAATCACCCCGGACGCCAACGTTCGCTTGCAGAAAGTCCGCCAGAACGAATGCCAGATTGCCCTTTCGCCCAAGCCGCTCGATGTTCAGGCCGCCAGCACTGACCCAAAGCTGACTGTCGTGAAGAACGCGGCGTTCATGACCGCCTTTGTCGCGATCAACAGCCAGCACCCGCCGCTGGACAAACCAGAGGTGCGGCAGGCGATCAATTTGGCGTTTGATAAGGACGTCTACCTGAAGGCCGTCTTTGAAGGCTCTGCAGTGGCCGCCAACGGCATTTACCCGCCTAACACCTGGAGCTACGCCAAGGACCTGCCGGGGTACGCCCACGACCCCGCTAAAGCCCGCGAGCTATTGGCCAAAGCCGGACTGAAGGATGGTTTCAAGACCACTATATGGACGCGACCATCCGGCAGTTTGTTGAATCCAAACCCCAGCCTTGGCGCCCAACTGCTGCAGGACGATCTGGCCAAAGTGGGCATTACCGCAGAGATTAAAGTCATTGAGTGGGGCGAACTGATTCGTCGCGCCAAGGCCGGCGAGCATGACCTGTTATTCATGGGGTGGGCAGGCGATAACGGCGATCCGGACAATTTCCTGACCCCGCAATTCTCATGCGCAGCCGTTACTTCCGGGACTAACTTCGCCCGTTATTGCGATAAAGGCCTGGATAAACTTATAAGCGATGGCAAGGCCGGCAGCGATCAGGCACAACGCAGCGCGCTTTACCTGAAAGCCCAAGCGCAAATTCAGCAGCAAGCGCTCTGGCTGCCATTGGCGCACCCAACGGCTGCCGCGCTGACGCGAAAAGACGTACAGGGGTATCAGGTCAGTCCGTTCGGACGTCAGGACTTTTCCCACGTAACGCTGAAATAATTCGCCGCTCAAGCCCCAAAGCGGAGGCCGCGCCACCATGAGCGCGGCCTACTTGTTTCACATCAGACCGGCTTCGGACATCGATAAAGGATCGCCGTCGCCGATGATGAAGTGATCGAGTACTTGAACATCGACCAATGCCAGCGCCGTTTTCAACGTGACGGTCAGTTTTTGATCAGAGTGACTGGGATCGGTGATCCCAGAGGGGTGGTTGTGGCACAAAATCACCGCCGCAGCGTTGTTCGCCAAGGCGCGCTTGACCACTTGCCGTGGGTGCACTTCAGTGCACCGAATAGAGCCGCGAAATAGAGCCTCGAACCCCAGCACCCGGTGCTTGGCGTCTAGAAAAAGACAGCCGAAAACTTCATGCGGCTCATGCCTGAGCAGCGCTTTGAGGTAGTTACGCACCTCGTTGGGGTTATGCAGGCTCGGGTCTCGCTTCAGGCGCTCGGCCATGTGCCTTCGAGCCATTTCCATGACCGCTTGTAACTGCGCGAACTTCGCAGGCCCTAAACCCAGCTCTTGGCTGAACGTTTGTTGGTCGGCCTCCAACAATGACCGCAAGCTGCCAAATTGCGTCAGCAAGTGTCGAGCAAGGTCTACCGCGCTTTTTCCGGTGACTCCGGTGCGCAAAAAGATCGCTAACAACTCAGCGTCGGAAAGACTCGCCGATCCCATCCCAAGCAGCTTCTCCCGCGGGCGTTCGGCCGCGGGCCAGTCTCTAATGCTCATAGCACCTCCATGTGTGTGTGGGCCCCCGCTGTTCCAGTGCGGTCGCTGTGCTATCTTAGCCCATCTTTTTTGCGCGGCGACCTGGCCTGGGGAGGCGTCATCGCCGTTGCGATCACTCGACTAAAAGGCAGGCCTATGCAGCGGCTGTATCGGAAACGCATTGTTCTGGGCGTCGGCGGCGGCATTGCTGCCTACAAGAGCGCTGAATTAGTCCGTCGGTTGCTCGATCAGGGCGCGGAAGTGCGTGTTGTCATGACCCGCGGTGGCAGTGAGTTCATTACCCCCCTGACGATGCAGGCCCTTTCCGGCAATCCAGTCCACATGGATTTGCTCGACCCGGCCGCAGAAGCGGCGATGGGGCACATCGAACTGGCCAAATGGGCTGATCTGGTGCTAATTGCGCCAGCCACAGCGGATCTCATCGCGCGCCTGGCCCAAGGTCTGGCCAACGACCTGCTGACCACCGTGGTGTTGGCAACTGACGCCCCAGTGGCGTTGGCGCCGGCAATGAACCAGGCCATGTGGCGCGACCCGGCCACCCAAGCCAATACTCGGCTGCTGGAAGAACGCGGTATGCGTATGTTCGGCCCAGCATCAGGCAGCCAGGCCTGTGGCGATGTCGGTTTTGGTCGGATGCTTGAAGCCGACGACTTGGCCCTCTGCGCCGCAGAATGCTTCCAGCGCGAGTCGCTGACCGGCAAACACGTGTTGATCACCGCGGGCCCGACCCAGGAAAACATCGACCCCGTGCGGTACATCACTAACCACAGCTCGGGAAAGATGGGTTTTGCCTTGGCTGAAGCGGCTGTAGAAGCCGGTGCCCGCGTGACGTTGATTACCGGCCCGGTGAACCTGCAAACGCCAGATCGCGTCACGCGGATCGACGTCGTCAGCGCCCGCGATATGCTTGCGGCCTGCGAAGCGGCCATTCCCTGTGACCTGTTCATCGCCTCCGCTGCGGTGGCGGACTACCGGCCGGAAGTCGTTGCCCCGCACAAACTCAAGAAAGACCCCTCCAACGGCGACGGCCTGCTGCTGCAGATGGTCCGCAACCCGGATATTCTGGCGACCATCGCCCGGCGCCCGGACCGGCCGTTCAGTGTCGGCTTTGCCGCCGAAACCGAACATTTGCTCGACTATGCTGCTCGCAAACTCAAGGACAAAAACCTTGATCTGATCGTCGCCAACGACGTTGCCAACCCAAGCATCGGGTTCAACAGCGAAGAAAACGCCTGCAGCGTGATTGATCGAGCGTTACACGAAACTATTTTCGCCCAGACCAGCAAGGGCAAAATCGCCCGCCAGCTAATCACCTTCATCGCCAACCGTCTGAACCAGGTTTAATCAACGTATGCATGCTTTACAAGCCAAGATCCTCGACCCCCGCATTGGTAGCGAATTTCCTCTCCCAGCCTACGCCACCACGGGCTCTGCCGGCCTCGACCTGCGCGCCATGCTCAAAGAAGATACCGTCATCGAACCCGGCCAAACGCTGCTGATCCCAACGGGTTTGTCGATTTATATTGGCGACCCAGGCTTGGCCGCGCTGATTCTTCCGCGCTCCGGGCTCGGTCACAAGCACGGCATAGTGCTGGGCAATTTGGTCGGTTTGATCGACTCCGATTATCAAGGTGAGCTGATGGTGTCGTGTTGGAATCGCGGCCAAACAGCGTTCAAAATGTCCATCGGTGAACGTCTGGCCCAGTTGGTGTTGGTGCCCGTTGTGCAAGCACACTTTGAACTGGTGCAAGAGTTCGACGAAAGCCAGCGCGGTGCTGGCGGCTTCGGTCACTCCGGCAGCCATTGAGCAGCCTATGAAATAACCACTTTAATCTGATCCAACTGCGGGTGGTTCGCGCCACGTTGCGAACGGATCAGGTTCCATGCGCGCCATTCAGGATGAAAAACGGGGAGAGGTTATTTGAAAGGTTTTAGCCGTACGGCCACCGCGAACAGCACTTCGCAAACCGCAACCGATCAAGCTCCGAGCGGCCGCCAACAGATCCTTTCACCCGGCTTGGTGTCGGTAATCGTTGGCCTGATTGCTGCCAGCGTGTTGCTGTGGCTAGCACTTTTCAGTCATTCGCAAATGCAGCCGCGGTTGGGCGAGGCCTGGGGTACCAGTCAAGCTACCGCGTTGGGCCTTGCTCTGAAACAATTGGACGCCGCAACCCAGGCCGCTGCCCTCGACGGCACGTTGATCCAGGCGTTGCAAAGCAACGATCCCAACGCCGTAAACCAGGCACAAACCCAACTGGGCTTTCGCAACGGCGTCATTGGGGTTCGACTCAGTCATATCGGTCTCACCGAAGTGGACAACCAAGGCCCTGTGCCAGTGAACTTCGCGACGCTGGATATGCTCAACAAAACCGTCCAAGGGCAGACACCCTTGCCCGAAGCACGCAAAATTGGCGACCGCTGGGTGATCTACAGTGCAGCGCCACTGCGCGCGAGCCCGACCGCTCCAGTCATCGGGACGCTGTTGTTCGCATTCGACCTGCAGCGAGTGCTGGGCGCGTTGCCGGTATTACCCGCCGATGTGGGCCAAGTAAAAGTAACTCAGCAATTTGCGACCGCCCCGGGCCAAGTCTTGCTGCTGCGCGGCCAACCCTCTGGCGCAGCACAAACATTTGATACCGGCCTGCCTAACTGGAAACTCGAATTTACACCCGGCCCGGCGCTTGACTCTGCGACGCCTTGGCTACTATTGGGATTGGCAGTGCTACTTGCATTGGTCGGCTCCATGCTTGGGCTGTACCTCAATGAAAGCGCACTGCAACGGCGTATCGGTGCCGACGCCCGTCAACTGGATCAACTGCTTCAAGAACTCTCGGGCGGAAAAGCCGTCAAAGCCTTCGGCTTAAGTCTTCCGGCGCTCAACGGCCTGGCACAAAGCCTGGCTCGGTTTTCATTGCGCGGCGCCCCCACCACCCTGGTTACTAATCCGGCACAGGGGGCCTCAAACGGTAAGGCCAACTTCGACAACGGTTTGGCTGCAAGCCGCGCAGAAGCGGCTGCCCAGCACGGCTCTCAGCATGCTGAGTGG
Organism: Pseudomonas sp.; assembly: GCF_026224925.1. GTDB lineage: Bacteria > Pseudomonadota > Gammaproteobacteria > Pseudomonadales > Pseudomonadaceae > Aquipseudomonas. The sequence continues at coordinate 8,554 of NZ_JAMFRV010000203.1, forward strand.
GTCGATCCGTTGTTCCAAGATACCGATATTCTCGATATCGACATCCTCGACGAAAACCAGGATTTCCTGAGAGTGGAGCACCCCCAGATCATGAACAGCCCAGCATCCGTAGCACCGACATTTCCTGACAGCATTTTCCGCGCGTACGACATCCGCGGCGTCATCGGAGAAACCCTTAGCGCGGAAACGGCTTATTGGATTGGGCGAGCGATCGGCTCCGAAAGTCTGGCAAAAAATGAACCGCACGTCTCAGTCGGTCGTGATGGCCGTTTATCTGGCCCCGAACTGGTGCAACAACTAATTCAAGGCTTGTTCGACGCCGGCTGCCATGTCAGCGACGTCGGTCTGGTGCCTACTCCGGCGCTTTACTATGCCGCCAACGTGTTGGCTGGCAAATCTGGCGTGATGCTTACGGGTAGCCACAACCCATCGAACTACAACGGCTTCAAGATCGTCATTGCTGGCGACACCTTGGCCAACGAACAGATTCAAGCGTTGCATACCCGCCTGAAGACCAATGACTTGACCACCGGCAAGGGCAACGTCGAGAAGGTCGAAATCCTTGAAAGTTACTTCAAGGAAATTACCAAGGACGTGGTGCTCGCGCGGCCCATGAAAGTCGTCGTCGATTGCGGCAACGGTGCGGCCGGGGTAATTGCCCCTCGGCTTATCGAAGCGTTGAATTGCGAAGTGATCCCGCTGTTCTGCGACGTCGATGGCAACTTCCCTAACCACCACCCGGATCCGGGCAAGCCGGAAAACCTTGTGGACCTGATCGCCAAGGTCAAAGAAACCAGTGCCGATCTAGGTTTGGCGTTTGATGGCGACGGTGATCGCGTTGGGGTAGTAACCAACACCGGCGCGATCGTGTTCCCTGACCGCTTGCTGATGTTGTTTGCCAAGGATGTGCTGTCGCGCAATCCAGGTGCCGACATCATTTTCGACGTGAAATGCACGCGACGCCTGACCCCGCTAATCAGCGAATACGGCGGCCGTCCGGTCATGTGGAAAACGGGTCACTCATTGATCAAAAAGAAAATGCGCGAAAGCGGCGCATTGCTGGCCGGCGAAATGAGCGGCCATATCTTCTTCAAAGAGCGTTGGTTCGGTTTTGACGACGGCATTTACAGCGCTGCACGCCTGCTGGAAATTCTCAGCCAGCAAAAAGCTACCGCTGACGAAGTGTTTGCCACCTTCCCGAACGACATTTCCACACCGGAAATCAACATCGATGTGACTGACTTGACCAAGTTCAGCATCATTGAAGCGTTGCAGCGCGACGCGCAGTGGGGCAACGACGCGAAACTGACCAGCATCGACGGCGTACGCGTCGATTACCCGAAAGGCTGGGGTTTGGTTCGCGCATCCAACACCACGCCGGTCTTGGTACTGCGCTTCGAAGCCGATACCGAAGCTGAATTGCAACGGATCAAAGATGTGTTTCACGCCCAACTGAAGAACGTCGCACCTGACCTCGAACTGCCGTTTTGACCGACCCTATAGTTTCACTGGAGCCCTGAATGACCATCGAACGTGATGCCGCTGCCAACGTCGCCAAAGTTTTGTCCGAAGCGTTGCCTTACATTCGCCGATTCGTCGGCAAGACGCTGGTGATCAAATACGGCGGAAACGCCATGGAAAGCGACGAGCTGAAAACCGGTTTTGCGCGCGATATCGTGCTGATGAAAGCAGTCGGTATCAACCCGGTAGTGGTTCACGGCGGCGGCCCGCAGATCGGCGATCTGCTTAAGCGGTTGTCGATTGAAAGCCACTTCATCGACGGAATGCGCGTGACTGACGCTCAGACCATGGATGTGGTTGAGATGGTGCTGGGCGGCCAAGTCAATAAAGACATCGTCAATCTGATCAATCGCCATGGCGGCAGCGCCATCGGCCTGACCGGCAAAGATGCTGAGCTTATTCGTGCGAAAAAACTGACGGTAACGCGTCAGACACCCGAGATGACCACGCCTGAAATCATCGACATCGGCCAGGTCGGTGAAGTAGTCGGGGTTAATACCGACCTACTGAACATGCTGGTCAAAGGCGACTTCATTCCGGTAATCGCACCTATTGGTGTCGGTCCTGACGGTGAGTCCTACAACATCAATGCCGACCTGGTGGCAGGCAAAGTTGCTGAGGCCTTAAAGGCCGAAAAGCTGATTTTGCTGACCAACATTGCCGGCTTGATGAACAAACAGGGCGAAGTACTGACAGGGCTGACCACCGAACAAGTGGATCACCTGATTGCCGATGGCACTATCTACGGCGGCATGCTGCCCAAGATTCGTTGCGCGTTGGAAGCGGTTCAGGGCGGGGTCAACAGCTCGCACATCATTGACGGCCGCGTGCCCAATGCAGTGCTGCTGGAGATCTTTACGGACAGCGGAGTTGGCACCCAGATCACCAATCGCAAGCGTCATTGATGGTTTAGTTTGCAGCACCCAAAAGCCCCGTCCGGCGTATGCCTGGCGGGGCTTTTTTGTCTGGTTTGCGGCCGTAGGAACAACCCCACCCACACGCAAGATGCTTCCTACGTCTTGTGTGGGTGGCTCCCGATAGTCGTTAAAGGCCCAATCCTGCAGAGTCCCGCATCTTTTCGATGTGGAGATTCTGCGCATGCCTCAGGCCAATACCCCGACCTTTACGCTGAGCATCACAGGCGTTGAAAACGCTCGTTTTCAGGTGCTCGCTTTTAACGGGTGTGAGGCGGTCAGCGCGCCTTACGCGATCACGGTTGAGCTGGTCAGTCGTGAGCGAGGTATTGCGCTAGCGGACTTATTGCACAAGGCAGCCTTTCTCAGCTTTGGGCCTGCGGGCGAAGGTTTTCATGGGCACGTCCACTCCGCTCATAAAGGCGACTCCTGCGTACAGCTGACGCACTACACGTTGGTGCTGAAACCCTATCTGGCCTACCTGGAGCACAGCAGTCACCGCCGTTCGTTTCAGCACATGACCGTGCCAGACATCGTTCTCGACGTGCTGAAAGAGCATGGTTTGTTCGACGGTCTGCACGCTGAATTCAGAGGTGATGTGGCAGGCGCGGCGATGCGTGAGTATTGCGTTCAGTACGATGAAAGCGACCTGCACTTTGTGAACCGACTGTGCGAAGAGGACGGTTGGTTTTACCGCTTTGAGCATTCGGCTGACGGCCATCGCTTGATCTTTGCCCAAGACGAAACGATGTTTCCCCATGCCGCGCGAGTGACGATGCCGTTCAAACCGTTTAACGGAATGGTACCTGAGGAGTATTTCGTCAATGAGTTCGGCGTGCGTCTGGCAGCACGGACCAGCCATGTGGTGCACCGCGATTACGACTTCCAGAAATCTGGTTATTTACTGGAAAGCCAGAGAGGGGAAGATCTCCACGTCGGCCCCAGGCTTGAGCACTACGTGTATCCCGGTCGCTTTCTGGAGGACGAAATTAGTAATAAATTCGCGATCCGGGACCTGCAACGGCATCGCACTGATTTCCAACTGGCGGATGGCAAAAGTGATCAACCGGTGTTGCGCAGCGGGACGTTGATCCGGCTGGAAGAGCACCCGCAGTTGGAGTGGAATAATCCATGGGTGCTGATCTGGGTGCGGCATGAAGGTCGGCAGCCGCAGGTGTTGGAAGAGCTGGGCGCTTCGTCTGTCGTTGAGGTGGGGCGGATCGCTCAGGGGTATCGAAATTCATTTACGGCCATCCCGGAAGCCGTGCAGTTTCGTCCCGCACTGCGCCATCCCAAACCGCTTATCCACAGCACGCAAACCGCTAGGGTCACCGGGCCTGAAGGTGAAGAAATTCACTGCGATAAGTTTGGTCGGGTGAAGGTCAAGTTTCACTGGGATCGTCGTGAGCAGGAAGACGAGACCACCAGTTGTTGGGTACGGGTGGCTTCCGGTTGGGCAGGCGCTCATTACGGCGCCGTGCCCCTGCCGCGGGTCGGCATGGAAGTGTTGATTTCGTATCTTGAAGGCGATCCAGATCGGCCGATTGTCATGGGCTGTTTGCCGAACAGTTTAAATCCCGTTCCTTACGAGCTGCCGGCGAACAAGACCAAAAGCGTGTTTCGCAGCCGCAGTTCGACGTCGAGCCAGGGCTTCAATGAAGTGTCCTTTGAGGACCGCAGCGGTGCTGAGTTAGTTTATTTGCGCGCCCAGCGGGACATGGAGCAGCTAATCCAGAACGACAGCCGTCTTGAAGTACGCGGGCAGCGGCTGGAAACGATCAAGGGCAACAGCATTTCCGCTCTGGAGGCTGAGGAAAATCGACGTATTTCCGGTCACCGTAAAGTGCAGTTGCTGGCCGGCGATCACCTGCAAGTAACTGGCTCCAGCCATACCTGTGTCAGCCAAAGTGTGGCCGTAGAGGCTGGGCAAGAGGTGCATCTCATGGCAGGCGTCAATCTAATCATCGATGCTGGCATCACCCTGACGCTGAAAGCAGGCGGTCAGCACATTTTCATTAGCCCTGCGGGCATCTTTTGCAGCGTACCGATTCTACTGGGCGGCGTTCCGTTGCCGGGGACGCCTGCTGTGCCATCCGCACCAACGGGCACCGACGCGCTGGTCGCCGAAAGCATCCCACCGATTTCAGCGCGGGCGATTGAGCAATCCCTGGAGCAAGCGCCTCAACACTGCGAAGTCTGTGAACTGACAGGAGACGCAGCGCCATGAGCGGTCCTGAACATGCTAACTATCTGTTGATCGACGGCGTTTTGCGTCCCGGCGCGCTGGTCGAACTCATGAAAGATGATCACGCCGCGCAGGTTAATCCGCTGTACCTCGGCAGTCGCTGGAGTGAATTGCATAGCCAGGGACCGATTCTGATCAAGCTCGAGGCTTTTAGCCCAAAGGTTTCGCAATGGCTCAATGAGCCACGTAAGCAGGAAGATTCAACCTTGCTGTACAGCACCGAACCGCTGCATGTCGTCGCCCACCACCTACGGCATTTCCTCTGCCCACCCGATGTGTTGGGTGGCAATGGCTTGCTGCGTTTTGCCGATCCATCGGTGGCGCACTTTTGGCTGTCGAGCCTTTATGACACGCAATTGGATGAGCGACTGGGCCCTATTGAGCACTGGTCAGTGGGCCGCCCAATCCACAGCTGGCAAGCGCTGCCGCAACAAAATTGGCAAACGTTTAGCCGAGCTGGAGCTGAATGTCCTTGGCAGGCAGATTTTGCCTTGCTGGACCATCCACAACTGGCGGCCCTTGAACAGGCGCAGCGCTGGCAATTGGAGGAGCGGTTTTATCAATGGCTGAACAACCGCAGCAGCCCCTCGTTTTTTGAGGCCATGAACAGTCCGCAAATATCGGAATGGATGCATACAACCATTGATAGCGGACTTGCCTGGGGATTGACCACCGAACGCGGGCTAATCATTTGGGCCGAAATCAGCATCGACTGCGGCAGTACGTTCGCTGACGAACCGCGCAGCCGCTATCAAGCCTGGCTACACCGCGACCCCGAACATATGCGCCTGACGCCAGAGTTACGCATCAGAGATTTCGACATTTTTCGCCACATGCACAGGGACTTCGTTCATGAATGATAAAGAAGGCAATCTGCAAGAACGACGCAATGCCCTGTTCGCTAACACCCCAGCGGTGGCCAAGGCGGTCTGCCCGTTCAAGGGTCCGAATGTCGCCATCGTCCCGATGCGCTACGCCCTGGATCGCTCGCACTACGATGTCGACCCTTCGGCTTTAACCCCGCTGAGCCCGCGCGGCCAGTGGGCGCGCTTACCGAAGCTGAAAACCCGTACCTACACGTTGCGCCAACTGCGCGATGGCTTCGTTTACGTTTTTGATGAAACCGCCAAGACCCTGCACGAGTACAGCTATTCGCCGGTTGCCGCCCACCTGACCCGCATTGTTTGGACTGACGCCGATATCGGCCAGGATCAGCGCTCTAATCGGGGCAAAAGCCACACGCATTTGCTGTACCCACGTAACAACCGGTTGTATCTGGCCTTTTCACCCACGCAGTGGACCTGGCGTACCTGCGAGCATCTACGCTCCCACGACGATGACCGTGCGCAGTGGATGCAGCCGCTGGACCTGAAAGAATACAGCCGCTGCATGTCGGTGCCCCACGCCCTGCCCTTGACGCACCTGGCGAAAAAAACAGTCGCCGATGTCGATGCCTGGCCGATTGCCAACGATGGCCGTTTCGCAGACTTGGCCCATCCTAGCGTGGGCGATTATGTCCTCGGTCAACAGCACATCGTTCCGTTGGCCGCTGACGTGATCTGGACCGGAACCGTCGAGGACAAATTCAGTTCGGTGCTGATCGCCCTCAGCGACCCGTTGGCGGTGATGGAAGACTTGGGCATGCAACTGACCGGCGACCAGGCCGCCTTTCAGGAGTGGCAGGATGAGCATGAACACAAGCTAGGCATTGCCGGGATCGTCGAGCAACTGTGTGGCGCGGGTAGCGATCGATCGCTGCTCCCCGCGTCAGCGCTCAAGGATGAACGTGCAACAAAAGAGTATGTCGCCCTCGCTGAAAAGTACTTCGAACAGTTAAAGATCGAGGAGGACTCAGGCGCCATGACCCCCGGTACCGGCTTGATACTTGGGCTAACAGGCCTGCCGTCCACCGAAACGGGCAATCAGATCTATTGGAAATACGGCAGTCTGCCTGACCCGAAACTGCGTGAAAGCTGGGAAGGCCGCCAAAAATGGCGCTTGCAAGCGGACCACAACGCTGCTCGTAGCTTCGCCGAGGTACAACAGCCACGGCATGACCTCCTGCGCCAACAACTGTCCAAAACCCAGCACGACATAAGGACTTGGGCCGAGCACATGGGCACCGAACCGCTGAAGCTGTTCATCGACACCACCCACCCCGACAGCTTGCTTTACCTGCAAACCTATATTGCGAACTTACTGGAAGTCCTCGGCCAAGACCTGAGCACGGCGCAGTGGATGATGGAAGAAGAGCTGCAGGCTAAATCGCTGTTCGGCGTAGCCCGCTTCGGATTCTCGGCCGGCCTGAAGGCTGCCCTCGACGCGCAAGCCGATGACCTGATCAGAGACCAGGGCGACATCAACAGCCTGGTCGGCCGCTTCGGCGAGATGAACAACCTGCTGGGCCACGACGCCATAGCCCACCAGCCGTGGATGAAGGGCCTGAGCGAGCCGATTCAAAAAACCTTCACCGCAATGGGCGATTTGGTCAAAGGCGCCGGTAAACACGTACTGGAAAAAACCCTGCTCGCCTTATTGGCGGCGGACAGCAAACTGGCCAGCGGAAAAACCCCGCACATGGGTGCACTGCTGCGCAACCTGGCTATCGGCAACTTCCTGATGGGGCACCCCGAAGGCCTCAAGCTGGATCCGGACTTTGCCAAGCGTCTCAAGCAGTGGAAACAGGAGATGAACCAGTTACGCACGGAGTTAAAAGCAGCTCAGTATCGTTTTACCTACCAACGTCAAAGCTACACCGCCCGCAGCCTGGGTCGCGCCGTGGCAGAAGCCGATAACGCCCTCAAAAGCCATGCCCTGAGGTTGCCGCTGCTGTTTGAATTTCAAGACTCGCCGTACCTGAAAGGCATTCAAGGAGGCATCGCTAACTCCCTCGCCCGCGGCGGCCTCGCTGCCGGGAACTGGCTCACCACCGTTAGGGACTGGAGCGAAAAACGCGGCCTTAATGCGGGTGCGATTACCTATGGGGTGATAATCGCCAACATATTGAATACCGCGCTGGTTTATCGGGACTTGTCGAAAGATGGGGAGTTGAGTGACAAGGATTGGGTGAAGCTGACGTCTGCTACGGCGTATACCGGGAGTGCGCTGATGGGGTTGTTTGTGGAGACTAAGTGGGGGGTGATGAAGGATTTGAGTACGGTGATTCGTGGAAAGACTATAGGGATCACAGAGATGTCTGCTACTTACTGGAAAAGTGTACAACCAGGGTGGGAGAAACTCATACATGGTTTCGGTGCTCGGCTGGTGGGGTTGGGGGCGCTCACGTTAGTGGCGACGTTCACAGAGATTCGGGACATTTCAGATGGGATCGATAATGCAAATTCGTTAACTGATAAAAAACTGTTGCAGATTAAACGCGGAGCAGTTGTGGGGATGTCGTTTATCGGAGGCCTGCAATTATTAGGCGGTGTTCTAGCGGGTGCTGGCAATCCATTGCTATTAGCGATTGCCATGAGCCCATTCATCGCCGGCGCCGCACTTACAGCAGGTCTAATTTATCTTGCTTCAACGCTTATACTTAACTATCTCAAACGCGACGCCATCGGTCAGTGGTTGCGCATGGGTTCATGGTCCAGCCACTTGGAAGATCGCTTAGTGGGAAGCCCAACAGCCAATGCGGAAGAAATCCGATCTTTTCTAGAAATACAACTGAGTCCGACACTTCACGTCAAACCAACGTACATGCTTATCGAGCGCTACTCGTATAAACAAGGTCATCAAAAGATACCTCTCCAGAAC
>NZ_JAMFRV010000015.1 GCF_026224925.1 Pseudomonas sp.
CCTGTGCACCCGTGAAGTGGCGGCGAAGATGATCGAACTGAAGAATCAGGGCGCGATCATCAACATTTCTTCAATCTCCCGCGCTGGCAATGTCGGACAGAGCAACTATTCGGCAGCCAAAGCCGGTGTTGCAGCGGCGACTGTGACCTGGGCTAAAGAGTTGGCGCGCTATGGCATTCGGGTTGCGGCCATCGCACCGGGTTTTATCGAAACCGAAATGACCCTGGGCATGAAACCTGAAGCACTGGAAAAAATGACCGCCGGCATCCCGCTCAAGCGCATGGGCAAACCAGAAGAAATTGCCCATTCAGCGGCTTATATTCTGGAAAATGATTACTTCAGCGGCAGAATTCTGGAATTGGATGGTGGATTGCGGATTTAACACCGCACGCGCCTGACAGGATCAGAAATCCAGGTGGGGGCGAACACGTTCCCACCTAGATGGCTTGTGCTGCTTGTTACCAGGTCACGCCGAAACCTGCGGTGTAGCGAGTTGTGTTCAGATCGCCTTCAGACGCGCCGCTGATGACGTTTTTTTCGGCTTTCAGGTTAAGCGAAGCCCAGTCGGTGACCTTGTAGCGGAGCCCGATTTCGGTATCAAGGCTGTAATCCGCCACCCCACTAAGTGGTTTACCCAGTTCGCCGTTGGTAAAAAACTCTACCTTCTTGCCGATCAAGAAGCGGTTGTAGTCCCACTTGACGGCCGCTGAATAGAAATTGTCTGTCAACCCGTTTGAGTATTGATAGTCAGTACGGTTGATCAGCGAACCCAGCGAGAACGCGCCGAGTTCATCATCCCAGAACTGATAGCCAGGGCCGGTACCGACCACGCGCTGGCGCGCCAGGTCTTCGACCAAATCTCGCTTGTAGGTTACGCGACCTTCCCAGAACCATTTCTCAGTCAGGAAGCGGTCGACGGAATACTCAGCACTCCAATTATTGGTGCTGACCAAGTTGTCTTGTGTCTCACGGTTGTACTCGCCCTTGGCGTTTTGCCGCCAGTAGCCATTGCGGGCCGAGGTCTTGAAGGCGATATTGTAATCGTCTGTGTTGTTCTGAGCCCGCTGAAAATCAAGCGCGGCGTCGACGTTGCCTTTCCAGATCAGGTCGGTGATGACCGGCTTAGGCTTCATAATCTGATGGATGCTGGCCAGTTCGACGGTCTTGGGCGCCTCGCCATTGGCCAAAATCACTTTGCCGTCTTCGGCAGGTTGCAATGACTTGGCGACTTCACCCGTGAACTGATCTTGTTTGACTAGCAACTGCTGATCGCTCTGCAGGGTTTTGACCTGCTTCCAGTCGAGCGTGATCGCGCCACCATAGTCGGTCTGTAATAACAGTTTGCCGCCATCGAAAACAGAAATCTTACCGGTCAATTTGTCACCGTTCTTCATCCAGACAGTGTCTGCGAGAAGGGGCATAGAAGCAGTGGTAATAGCAAGGCACAGCAAAGTTCTCGACAACATAAACGTCCGCAATACTCGAAACTTCAATAAATCGGGCATCATCCCCCAAGGACAACATCTGCTCCAAAGACCTTGGATTTTACCTCGAGTTCCCCATTACCCGACCAACGCCATGCAACAGGACGAACGTTGTGACCGATCACCCAACCGCATCCGACGATGTCCCGCACCCCTCTGCCGCCGAAATTCGGCGGACGGCGCTCTATTTGACCCTTCATCAGGTTCCAGAGGGGAAGGTCGTCAGTTATGGAGAGTTAGCTGCGATGGCGGGGCTGGGACGCGCCGCGCGCTGGGTGGGACGCACGTTAAGCCAATTACCCCACGACACCACCCTGCCGTGGCACCGAGTGTTAGGTGCTGGCGGTAGAATCAGTTTGCCTGCTGGGACTGCTTCAGGCGACGAACAGCGTGCCCGTCTTAGGGCAGAAGGCATCACTGTGTCGAATAATCGCGTAGATATACAACGCCATGGCTGGCGTCCGATAGAGCACAGCGGTTAGAGTGCGCCCTTTGTTTTCGCAACCTGAGGCAGACTTCAGCCCATGCCCCGTAAAACCTGGCGCGCCGCGCTCGCCGCTTACTCCACACCTTCAGCGTTTGTGATGTTATTGCTCGGATTCGCCGCAGGGTTACCTTACATGCTGGTGTTTTCGACGTTGTCGGTCTGGCTCCGCGAAGCCGGTGTTGCCCGTGAAACCATCGGTTACGCCAGCCTGATTGGCTTGGCTTACGCCTTCAAGTGGGTCTGGTCACCACTTTTGGACCAATGGCGCCTGCCATTTCTTGGTCGGCTCGGTCGTCGGCGTTCATGGCTGGTGCTCGCGCAATCCTTTGTGGTGATCGGCTTGATCGGCATGGGGTTTTGCGACCCGCAAAAACACCTCTCCTGGTTGATTGCCATCGCCGTGCTGGTCGCGTTCTCTTCGGCGACCCAAGACATCGCCATCGACGCCTATCGTCTGGAAATCGCCGAAGAAAGCAGCCAGGCCGCCCTCGCCGCCAGCTACATGTCCGGGTACCGGATTGCCGCGCTGCTGGCCACCGCCGGCGCGCTATATATCGCTGAGGGCTTTGGCTCAACCGGCTTCAGCTATAAGCATTCGGCCTGGGCCGGCACCTACATTCTGTTCGGCCTGCTGATGCTGCCTGCACTGGTCACCACGCTGATCATGCGTGAATCACCGGTACCGTTGCGCACTCAATTGTCAGCCGCACGCTACGGCTTCAGTCACCAGTTGGCGTCGGTGTTCGTCCTGATTATTTTGCTGGTCTCTGTGCCCGCGATGTTTACTCAGCTCTACTACACCGACTTCGCCAGCGTGTTGTTCGACGGCGAAAGCTGGTCCGCTTTGCTGATGGAAGACCGCGCCTTCCTGCGCGCGATCCTTTACACCGTCCTGACCACGCTGTGCCTGTCATCCCTAGGCAGACGCGGGCTGGCGCCAGTGCTGACGCCGGTCAATGACTTCATCCGACGCTACCGCTGGCAGGCATTCCTGCTGCTGGGATTGATCGCCACGTACCGCATGTCGGACACCGTCATGGGCGTCATGGCTAACGTTTTCTACATTGATCAGGGCTTTACCAAAGACCAGATTGCCAGTGTCAGCAAACTCTTTGGCTTGATCATGACGCTGCTTGGCGCCGGTTTCGGGGGGTTGTTGATCGTGCGTTTCGGCATTTTGCCGATACTGTTCGTCGGTGGGGCCGCGTCGGCCGCTACCAACCTGCTGTTCCTGATGCTCGCCGACATGGGCCCGAACCTGCAGATGCTGATCGTGACCATCTCGCTGGACAACTTCAGTGCAGGGTTGGCGACTTCGGCTTTCGTCGCCTACCTGTCGAGCCTGACTAACCTCAAGTTCTCAGCCACTCAGTACGCCTTACTCAGCTCAATAATGCTGCTACTGCCGCGCTTAATCGGCGGTTACTCAGGCGTGATGGTGGAGAGGTTTGGGTACCACAACTTCTTCATGATCACTGCAGTGATGGGCATACCGACGCTGATAATGATCGCTATTCATTGGTCCCAAGAGGCTCGCCGCACCAAGGCGGCCGAGGCGATTAAGGCCGATCAACCAGTGCCCGGGACTAAAACAAGCGTCAGCGAACAGCCTTAAGACCGCGCCGCACCCTTCCCGAATAAATTCGTTCCCACAGAGATTGTCGCTGAACCTGTGGGAGCGAATTTATTCGCGAAGGGATTTTTATCCAACGGCCAGTCTTACTTAGCAGCCGCTTCCTGCATCACACGAATCATGCGTTGCGGCGCAGGGATAGCGATATCCGCCGCCTTGAGCCGATCACGAGCTTCGATGTTGAAGTGCGAAACGACGCTACCGTAGTCACCGGTCTTGGTCCAAACCCGTAGCGACAAGGTGATTGCGTTGTCGCCCAATGCAGCCACTACCGCGTCTGGCGCAGGGTCGAGCAAAACACGTGGGTCTTGCGCCATCTCCAACAGCACTTGCAGTGCTTGCCTGAGGTCGGCGTCATGCTCAACACCAATGTCAAATACCACTTTGCGGGTGGACTGACGGTTAGTGTTGGTGATGATGCCGTTCGACAAAATACCGTTGGGAATAATCACGGTTTTGTTGTCGCCGGTACGCACCACAGTGTGGAAGATCTGGATGTTATCGACCGTACCGCTCATGCCTTGCGCTTCGATCCAGTCACCGATGCGAAATGGACGGAACAGCAAAATCAGCACGCCCCCAGCGAAATTCGCCAGACTGCCCTGCAACGCCAAACCAATGGCCAAGCCGGCCGCACCGATCACCGCAACAAATGATGTGGTTTCGATACCGATCATGGAAGCGACGCTGACGATCAACAGAATCTTCAGAATGATGTTTGCCAGGCTGCTGATAAAGCCCTGCAATGCCAAATCAGCTTTACGCAGCGCCAACAGGCTACCCAACTTGCGGGTGACCATATTGATCAGCCACCAGCCAATGCCCAACGTAACCACTGCCAGCAAAAAGCGGCTGCCGTACTGCAACACCAACGGCCACCAAGACTCGGAAACCTTTACCAGATTGTCGACCTGATTATTCAAATCCATTTATCTCTCCTTAGTCGCGGAAGTTGTTGAATTGCAGTGGCATACCGAAATCGTGACCGCGCAGCACGGCCATGGCTTCTTGCAAGTCATCACGTTTTTTGCCGGTGACGCGCACTTGCTCGCCTTGGATAGCGGCCTGCACTTTCAATTTAGCTTCTTTGATATGCGCGACAATTTTCTTCGCCATCTCTTTATCGATACCCTCTTTGAGAGTCGCTTCCTGCTTCATCAACTTGCCTGAAGCGAAGGCGTCCTTAAGTTCAAGGCATTGCACATCGATCTTGCGTTTGATCAGGCATAACTTAAGAATTTCGACCATCGCTTCCAGCTGGAAGTCCGCCTCAGCAGTCAGGTTGACCGTTAATTCCTTGAACTCGAAAGTGCCTTTGCCTTTGAGATCGTACCGACGGTCCAGCTCTTTGATGGCATTATCGACGGCATTAGTGACTTCGTGTTTGTCGAGTTCGGACACTACGTCGAACGAGGGCATGTAATCTCTCCAGATAAATGGCGCGGCTCGGTATGAAGATGGAGCACGCCTGACTTGACGGTATGAATGCGCGGTTATTATAACGAGACTTTTCCCTCTCACGCTGCGAGCCTGCCATGTTGAACATCGATTCCATCACATCAGGGTTCTTGGCGCTCTTTTCGGGTATCGACTGATGTCCACTCAATGGCATGTGCTAGGCGCTGGCAGTCTTGGCAGTTTGTGGGCCACGCGATTGGCGCGCGCAGGTTTACCGGTCCGCTTGATACTGCGGGACCCTGCACGGTTGGCGGCGTATGAGGCCGCTGGCGGTTTGACCTTGGTCGAGCAAGGTCATCACCATTTTTTTTCGATTCCCGCCCAAACCGTTGATGCGCAAGAGCCCATCGAGCGCTTGCTGGTCGCCTGCAAGGCCTACGACGCTGAAGCTGCCATCGCACGCCTGGCGCCGCGCCTGACAGCCAATGCCGAGATAATCCTGTTGCAGAACGGTCTCGGCAGCCAGGACGCCGTCGCGACGAAAGTCCCCCGGGCGCGGTGTATATCGGCTTCGAGCACTGAAGGCGCCTTTCGCGATGCCGATTGGCGCGTGGTGTTTGCCGGCCACGGCTATACGTGGCTGGGTGATGCCAGCGATCCGACTCCACCGCCGTGGCTGGATGAGCTAGTCGCCAGCGGTATCCCTCATCAATGGACGCCCGACATCCTTACTCGACTCTGGCGCAAACTGGCGCTGAACTGCGCAATAAACCCGTTGACGGTACTGCACGATTGCACCAACGGTGGTTTGCAGGCGCACCATTGCGAAGTCGCGACGCTGTGCGCCGAACTGACTGACCTGCTGAACTGTTGCGGACAACCGGCGGCGGCGCAGGACCTGCACAGCGAGGTGGAACGGGTCATACAAGCAACATCAGCCAATTACTCATCGATGTACCAGGATGTTGCCAACGGACGACGCACCGAAATCAGCTACCTGCTGGGGCACGCCTGCGAGGTAGCGGCGCGTCATGGATGTTCGATGCCCCACATGAACCAATTACAGACGCGGTTGATCCGCCATCTGCAGGCCCGTGGCCTACCTACCCTGTAGGAGGTGGATGCGGATTTGGTCGTCTGCGCGATCAGATTGCCCAGCGAGCAATCAGCGCGTTACCCTGCAGGTTCTTTAATCGCATGTGATTGTGCCCGATGCGCTTGCGCCAACGCCTAGAAAACCTACCGGTGGGCCAGAAGCTTCTGGCAGCCCTGCTGGTCTTGCTGACCACCGTACTATTGGTGGCCAACCTGACCTTCATCAGCGCCGCCTATTACATTTCACAGGAAAGCATGGCGCCCCAGGCCCTGCAGACCATAGGCCGGTTGATCAGTAACCCCAACCTCGCCGCCCAAGCCTTGAACTCGGCCGATAACGCCCAATCACTGCTCAAGGAGCTGAAAAATTACAGCCCTTTGCGCGCCGCGGCCGTGTATGACAGCAACGGCGACCGACTCGCCCAGTTGCAACAAGGGGACAAACTCAAGCTGCCCGAACGCTTCAAGAATGTCGAAACCTGGCGCCTGATTGAGTTCCGCAACACGCAACTGATCTCGATCCCCAAGGCTGGCAAGGAATCAGGGCATTTGTTGCTGGTGGCCAGCAGCGAACTGCCCACCGCGTTTTACACCGGCACCTTTACCGCCAGCGCCGGCATTTTGGTATTTAGCGTGCTGCTCTGGCTGGTGGTTGCCCGGCAGATTCGACGGCTGATCACCGAACCTATTTATCAACTGGAAGAACTGTCTCGGCAGGTCACTCGAGAAGAGGACTACGCACTGCGGGCCGGACCGGGTAACAACGATGAGATTGGAAGCCTGGCGGAAGCGTTCAACACCATGCTGTCGCGCATTGAGGCCCGGGAACAGCAACTCAAGCGTGCCCGCGATGACTCCCAAGAAGCGTACTCACAAGCCCAAGGCATGGCGGAAGAAGCCCGTCATACCAACCGCAAGCTTGAGCTTGAAGTGCAGGTACGCGGCAAAATCGAAAAGAAGCTCACCGGGTTTCAGAATTACCTGAACAGCATCATCGACTCGATGCCTTCCGCATTGATTGCGCTGGATGAGCAGCTGTACGTCACTCAATGGAACCAAGAGGCCAGCGCCCTCTCCGGCACCACATTGGACGAAGCGCTAAACCAGCCGATTTTTCTCGCGTTCCCTCCGATGAAAGCATTTTTACCGAAGATCAAACACACGGTAGAACAGCACATTGTGACCAAGATCGATCGCGTGACCTGGGTCAAGGACGATGCGCCTCACCAGTACGCACTGACCTTCTATCCATTGACCGGTGGCGCCGGTCGCGGGGTGGTGATCCGCATTGATGACATCACGCAACGTTTGTCGCTGGAAGACATGATGGTGCAGTCGGAGAAAATGCTCTCTGTCGGCGGACTGGCCGCAGGCATGGCCCATGAAATCAATAACCCTTTGGGTGCCATCCTGCACAACGTGCAGAACATTCGTCGGCGCCTGTCGCCGGACCTGCCAAAGAACCTTGAGCAAGCCGAGCTGGTCGGCGTCAAACTGGAGACGGTCAATCAATACCTGCTCGGCCGTGAAGTGCCACAACTGCTGGAGGGTATTCAGCAGGCTGGTGCACGCGCAGCGAAGATTGTCAGCCATATGCTGAATTTCAGTCGGCTGAGCAACCGAAAAATGGCCCCATGCGACTTGCCGGCGCTAATTGACCAGGCGGTGGAAATCGCCAGCAATGACTTTGACCTGACCATCGGTTTCGACTTCAAGGGCCAAGCTATAATCCGCCAGTTTGATCCCAACCTGGGACCGGTCCCGGGCACCGCGAACGAGTTGGAGCAAGTGCTCCTGAACTTGTTGAAAAATGCGGCCCAGGCCATCCATCAACGGCCCGATGATGGCGAACCAGGGCGCATCGTTTTGCGCACGCGGCTGAGCCCGCCGTGGGCAGAGATCCAGGTCGAGGACAACGGGGTCGGGATGACGGAAAACGTCCGCAAGCGTACTTTTGAACCGTTTTTTACTACCAAGGAAATCGGTCAGGGCACAGGGCTCGGGCTCTCGGTGTCGTATTTTATTATCACTAACAACCACAAAGGTCAGATGGAAGTGCATTCCACCCCCGGTCAGGGCACGTGCTTCACGTTGCGCCTGCCGTTGGCGGGCAGCACGGTCAATGCCGTGGAACAAAATCTTTCGGAGTTATAGGCATGGGCTTTCGTCTTTCAAAAATCTACACGCGCACCGGCGACACTGGCGAGACAGGGCTGGGTGACGGGCGCCGCGTGCCTAAAGACCATCCTCGAATAGAAGCCATTGGTGAAGTGGATACGCTGAACAGCCAAGTGGGTTTGCTTTTGGCTGGACTAAACGAAGAGGTTGCACGCTGTCCAGGTTTGAGCGAACTGATCGAGGTGCTGACACCCTGCCAGCATCGTTTGTTCGACTTGGGTGGAGAGCTGGCGATGCCGGTTTATAAGGCGCTGAACAACGCCGAGATAGAGCGACTGGAAGCCGCTATTGACCTGTGGAACGAAGAGTTGGGGCCGCTTGAAAACTTCATCTTGCCAGGTGGCTCGGCGCTGATCGCACAAGCGCACGTTTGCCGTAGCCTGGCGCGCAGTGCAGAGCGCCGTTGCCAGCACCTGAATGCGGCTGAGCCACTGACAGGTGTTGGTTTGGCGTACATCAACCGGTTATCTGATCTGCTGTTCGTCGCTGCGCGATTGATCGCGAAGCGGCAAGGGATTGCCGAGATTTTATGGCAGGCTGCGGCGAAGCCGCTTCGCGAATGAATTCGCTCCCACAGAAAGTGCGAGATCCCCTGTAGGAGCGCGCGAAGTTCTTTAGGTAAACCGACTAAACCTCAGGCCAAAACGCTCGAATCCCTGCCACACCTTGCGCACCATTTTCCCACGCCCGTTGGCGATCATCGCCACCCACTCCGCCGAGCAGAAATACGGGCTTGTTGAACCCTGCGATCAAGTGCGAAGCCGGCTCCCAGCCCAACGGCGACGCGTCCGGATGGGTCTTGGTCGGCTGTACTGGAGACAAGGTCACGAAGTCGACGCCCATCAGCTCAGCCAACGCCAACTCTTCGGCGTTGTGGCAAGACGCGGCCAACCAGCGTTCCTGAGGGAACGGGCGGCCATTGCTCGCCAGTTTGCGCAGCTGTGCAGCCGTGAGGTGCCAACCTGCCGCAGGGAAGTCTCCCAGCCACTCTAACGGACCCTTAAGCATCAACTGCGCCTTGCCAGCGCACAGACCGACTGCATCCACTGCCAGATCGCGGTATTGCGGGTTGTAACCGTTGGGGGCTCGCAACTGCACCAGCTTGATACCGCCTGCGATAGCCTTCTGCAATCCACGCAATAGCTCAGGCGTGTCCAGCCCCTCTGGGGTGATCAGATAGCGATCAGGCAAGCGCGCAGCGGCAACGATAGGTTGGTTGGCAGCGGGAAAATCATAATCCGCCAGCTCTTTGGTCGTCACCCATGCCAGCGGTTGACCTTCCGCGCCGTGGGGAACGCCGTTAAACGCTGACACGTCCCAGACATCCAGCAATACTTGTTTGTCCGGGTAATCGTGCTGAACCTTGATCAGCGGACGCGCAGCGGTCACGACAATGCCCAGCTCTTCCTGGAGTTCACGGGCTAACGCAGTCTCAACAGTTTCCCCGGCTTCGACCTTGCCACCCGGAAACTCCCACAATCCCCCCTGGTGCGCAGTGCCCGCACGTCTAGCGATGAGGATTTTGCCGTCGTTGCCGCGAATAACCGCAGCCGCTACATGAAGTCGTTTCACCGAACCACTTCCTCTAAACCTGCTTTTTGCCAGCGTCGAAACGCGGGCCATTTATAAATGGTTTCCACGTATGCCGCCGCTTCAGCCGGCAAGGACACACGATGGGTACGCAGTCGCACCGCCACCGGCGCAAAGAACGCGTCAGCCAAGCTGAGCCGACCGAACAGATAAGGACCACTCTCGGCGGCCGCTGCACGGCATTCAGCCCACAGCGCGACAACACGGTCAATGTCGAACTGGACGTCGACCGGAATAACCTCAAGCGCTTGATCACGGCGCAAATCGAAGCCCATGTGGGAACGCAGACTGGCAAAACCGCTGTGCATCTGCGCGCACGCCGAGCGCGCCTGAGCACGAGGAGCTATTTGTTCCGGCCAGAGATGCGCCTCAGGAAAACGTTCTGCCAAGTACTCAACGATCGCCAGTGAGTCGGCAATGGTGCCGTGTTCGGTCTTCAACAACGGGACTTTACCCGTCGGACCGTGTTGCAGAATGTTCTGCAGCGTGTCCGGTTGATTAAGCAAGATTACCTGTTCAGTAAACGCCGCCCCGGCCATGTCCAACGCCAGCCAAGGGCGCAAGGACCAAGAGGAGAAGCGTTTGTCGCCAATGATCAGGTGCAGGCTCATGTCCGGTATTCCGCGTTGATCTTCACATACTCATGCGACAGGTCGGTGGTCCAAATGGTTTCGCGGCAGTCACCACGGCCCAATTCGATGCGAATAGTGATCTCCGCCTCTGCCATGACTGCCGAACCTTGTTCTTCGGTGTAAGTGGTCGCACGGCAGCCTTGGCTGGCGATGCACACGGAACCGAGGAATACATCTATTTTGCTGACGTCCAGATTCGGAACACCGGCGCGACCGACAGCGGCCAGGATGCGCCCCCAATTCGGATCGGAGGCGAACAGTGCAGTCTTGATCAACGGCGAATGCGCCACGGCGTAACCAACGTCCAGGCATTCTTGATGATTACCACCGCCGTTGACTTCGACTGTCACGAACTTGGTGGCGCCTTCGCCGTCGCGCACGATGGCTTGGGCCACTTCCATGCATACGTCAAAAACGGCTTGCTTGAGCGCGGCGAACAACGGGCCTTTGGCTTCCGTGATTTCCGGCAGCGCTGCTTTGCCGGTGGCGATCAGCATGCAGCAGTCGTTAGTCGAGGTATCACCGTCGATGGTGATGCGGTTGAATGACTTATTGGCGCCGTCCAGCAGCAGGTCTTGCAACACGTTCCGCGCGACCTTGGCGTCGGTGGCGATGTAACCCAGCATGGTCGCCATGTTCGGGCGAATCATGCCTGCGCCCTTGCTGATGCCGGTGACGGTAATCGTCACGCCATCGTGCTGGAATTGGCGGCTTGCGCCCTTTGGCAAGGTGTCGGTGGTCATGATCCCGGTGGCCGCAGCCGCCCAGTTATCAACCGACAAATCATCCAGCGCAGCTTGCAGTGCGCTTTCGATCTTTTCAACTGGCAATGGCTCGCCAATCACCCCGGTGGAATACGGCAGCACCGCATGAGCATCGACCCCAGCCAACTCAGCCAACTTCGCGCAGGTCCGCACCGCCGCAGCAAGGCCGGGCTCACCGGTGCCCGCGTTGGCGTTGCCGGTATTGGTCAGCAAATAGCGCACCGGGCCTTCAAAACGTTGCTTGGCCAGGATCACTGGGGCGGCACAAAAGGCGTTCAGGGTAAACACGCCGGCAACACGAGAGCCTTCAGCGCATCGCATGACCACGACGTCTTTGCGCCCCGGGCGTTTGATACCGGCGGACGCGATGCCCAGTTCGAAACCAGCAACCGGGTGCAATGTCGGCAAAGGACCAAGACCAACAGCCATTAAATGCTCCTTGAAAGCTATCTGTGCCGCCCGTTTGGGTACGGCCCAATCAATTGAAAAACGCCGCGACGGCTAATGCCGGTCGCGGCGCGGATGTTTCACCTAAACAGCGCCAAGCTGAACTTAGTCGATCTTGCCATGGCAGTGCTTGAACTTCTTGCCTGAACCACACCAGCACAGTTCGTTACGACCCTGCTTTTGGTCGTTACGAACCGGCACGGCAGCAACAGCAACCTCTCCACCCTCTTCTTCCATCAGCGCCTGTGGCGCGTCAAGACCCGGTGCTGCGGCGTGCTCGAACTGCATGCGCTGGGCCAGCTCTTCAGCATCCTGGCGCATACGGGCTTCTTCTTCGATCGGATCTTCGCGGCGAACCTGTACGTGGGACAGCACACGAATGGTGTCGCGCTTGATCGAATCGAGTAGTTCCTGGAACAGGGTGAACGACTCGCGCTTGTATTCCTGCTTCGGGTTCTTCTGCGCATAACCGCGCAAGTGGATGCCGTGACGCAGGTGGTCCATGGTCGACAGGTGGTCTTTCCACAAATCATCAAGAACGCGCAACAGGATCTGCTTCTCGAACGTGCGCAGCGCGTCAGCACTGGCTTGCTCTTCTTTTTCGTTGTACGCCGCCAGAAGCTCTTGCAGGAGCTTCTCGCGCAAGGTTTCTTCGTACAGGTGATCGTCTTCGTCAAGCCACTGCTGGATCGGCAACTGCACACCAAAATCAGTATTCAGTGCAGCTTCCAGGCCCGCAACGTCCCACTGTTCAGGCAACGACTGAGGCGGAATGTGCTGGCTGACCAAGCTGTTGAGAACGTCCAGACGGAAGTCGGCAATGGTGTCACCAATGTTGGTCGCAGCCAGCAGGCTGTTACGCATGTGGTAGATCACTTTCCGCTGTTCGTTGGAGACGTCATCGAACTCGAGCAGTTGCTTACGAATGTCGAAGTTACGGCCTTCAACCTTGCGCTGCGCCTTTTCGATCGCGTTGGTCACCATGCGGTGCTCGATCGCTTCGCCGGACTGCATGCCCAGTGCTTTCATGAAGTTCTTCACCCGGTCAGAGGCGAAGATGCGCATCAGGCTGTCTTCCAGCGACAGGTAGAAACGGCTGGAGCCGGTGTCACCCTGACGGCCGGCACGACCGCGTAGCTGGTTATCGATACGACGCGATTCATGACGCTCGGACGCAATCACGTGCAGGCCGCCCGCTTCGATCACTTGCTGATGGCGTTTCTGCCAGTCAGCCTTGATCTGTGCGATCTGCTCAGGCGTAGGGTCTTCCAGAGCTGCAACTTCCACTTCCCAGTTACCGCCCAACAGGATGTCAGTACCGCGACCGGCCATGTTGGTGGCGATGGTCAAAGCACCCGGACGACCGGCCTGAGCAATAATTTCGGCTTCTTTTTCGTGGTATTTGGCGTTCAGGACCTTGTGTTCGATACCTTCCTTGATGAGCAAATTAGACATGTGCTCAGAAGTTTCGATAGTCGCCGTACCCACCAGAACAGGACGGCCCTGGGCCATGCTGTCCTTGATGTCGGTCACGATGGCCGCGTATTTCTCTTCGGCCGTCAGGTACACCAGGTCGTTGAAATCTTTACGTGCCAATGGCTTGTTCGGCGGAATGACCGTCACGGACAAGGTGTAGATCTGGTGGAACTCGAACGCCTCGGTGTCGGCCGTACCGGTCATGCCGGACAGTTTGTTGTACAGGCGGAAGTAGTTCTGGAACGTGGTCGAGGCCAGGGTTTGGCTCTCGGCCTGAATGTTCAGCATTTCCTTCGCTTCGATGGCCTGGTGCAGGCCTTCGGACAGACGACGACCCGGCATAGTACGGCCGGTGTGTTCATCGACCAGCAGGATCTGACCGTCCTGAACGATGTACTCGACGTTGCGATGGAACAGTTTGTGCGCCCGCAGACCGGCATAAACGTGGGTCAACAAACCCAGGTTGTGCGCGGAGTAAAGGCTTTCACCGACCGCCAACAGGCCCACTTCAGTCAACATCTCTTCGATGAACTGGTGACCGGCTTCGTTCAGCTCGACCTGACGGGTTTTCTCGTCAACGGTGAAGTGCCCGGCTTTAGTGACAACGCCTTCCACTTCTTCGATGTGCTGTTCCAGATTAGGGATCAGCTTATTGATTTCGGTGTACAGCTTGGAGCTGTCTTCAGCCTGACCCGAAATGATCAGCGGCGTACGCGCTTCGTCGATCAGGATCGAGTCGACTTCGTCGATTACGGAGAAGTTAAGCTCGCGCTGGAACTTGTCTTCCATGCTGAAAGCCATGTTGTCGCGCAGGTAATCGAAACCGAATTCGTTGTTCGTACCGTAGGTGATGTCGGACGCGTAGGCTTCACGCTTTTCTTCCGGCGGCTGGAACGGCGTGACTACGCCGACGGTCAGGCCGAGAAATTCGTACAGCGGACGCATCCAGTTGGCATCTCGACGAGCCAAATAGTCGTTCACGGTAACAACGTGCACACCTTTGCCAGACAAAGCGTTGAGGTAAACCGCCAAAGTCGCGACTAAAGTCTTGCCTTCACCCGTGCGCATTTCGGCGATCATGCCTTCATGCAGGG
Organism: Pseudomonas sp.; assembly: GCF_026224925.1. GTDB lineage: Bacteria > Pseudomonadota > Gammaproteobacteria > Pseudomonadales > Pseudomonadaceae > Aquipseudomonas. Next base: position 14,279 of record NZ_JAMFRV010000015.1, read on the forward strand.
TAATGCCACCGATCAACTGAACATCAAAGTGGCGCATACCCATGACGCGCTTGCCGGCTTCGCGAGCAACCGCAAAAGCTTCAGGCAGCAGGGTATCGAGGGTCTCACCTTTGGCTAAGCGGGCCTTGAACTCTTCGGTCTTGGCTCGCAGTTGCTCGTCCGAAAGGGCCACCATTTGCTCTTCGAATGCATTGACGAACTGAACCGTCTTGAGCATGCGTTTAACTTCACGCTCATTCTTGCTTCCAAAAAGTTTCTTTAACAAAGGCGCAAACATATCGACAGGATCTTCCACACATAGGGATGGAGGGCGGCCCCGTGAGTCGCCCGTGCAGCCCTCATGGCCGCATGCGAACGAGCATTCTACCCGGAAACGGTGGTGAGGAAAGTGGCGTTATTCCACGATGCTGGCGCAGCGCTGTAACGGGGCTGATTTTACAATAGGGTCGAATTGCCAGACTTCAACCCATGAGCGGATGAAGTGACACATTAAAGCACCGCTGAAAGCCAAGTAAAAACCCATCTAGCCGAGCTGCGCCGGCACTTTCTGCTAACATGGCCGCTCTGTAACTCAAGGTGTCCCCCATGGCATTTCGCCCCCTGATAGCCCGGGCACCCGCCGTTTTGCTTCGCGAAGCAAAACCGCTCAAAGCCATATTCCACCACGCTCAACGCCTTGGCCATCTGCAGCGCCTGCTCGAAAGCCAACTGCAACCGGCCGCGCGCGAACATTGCCACGTTGCCTCCTGGCGCGAAGGCAGCTTGCTGTTGATCGTGACCGACGGCCATTGGGCAACCCGATTGCGCTACCAACAAAAACGCCTGCAACGACAGCTTGTGGCTTTTGACGAGTTCGCCAACCTGACGCGCATCCTGTTTAAGGTACAGCCTCCCACCGTGCAACAAGGCGCTGCTGGCCATACGATTAGTCTTTCCGTGGTTGCGGCTGAAAGCATTCAGGCGACGGCGGAAGGCATTACTGACCCGAAGTTGAAGGCCGCGCTGGAACGATTGGCGAGTCATGGAAAGCCGAAAACCGATCGCGATGATTGACTGGACTGGATTAGCACCCATAAAAAAAGGCCACCCGAAGGCAGCCCCAAAACTAGAAAAGAGAGTTACAAAACTATACGGCCGCTACAGGACGCATGTAAGAGATCGGTGCGGCGCTGGCATCTTCGAAGGTCACAATTTCCCAAGCGTCTGTCTGCGCAATTAACGCGCGGAGCAGGACGTTGTTCAATGCATGCCCGGACTTGAAGCCTCGGAACTCGCCTATCAGGCTATTACCCAGAAGGTAAAGATCGCCGATTGCATCCAGAATTTTGTGTTTGACGAATTCGTCCTCATACCGCAGGCCATCTTCGTTCAGCACGCCGTCCTTATCGACCACGATGGCATTTTCTACGCTACCGCCGAGTGCGAGGTTGTGCTTGCGCAGGTACTCGATATCACTCATGAAACCAAAGGTACGTGCGCGGCTGACTTCTTTAACAAAAGAAGTACTCGAAAAATCCACGGTTGCGCTTTGTGTACGGTTACGGAAAACCGGGTGATCAAAATCGATCTCGAAACTCACCTTAAAGCCTTCGAAAGGCAGGAAAGTAGCGCGTTTACCGCCCTCCTCCACTGTGACTTCTTTCAGGATACGGATGAATTTCTTGGCTGCGTCCTGTTCTTCCAGGCCGGCAGATTGAATCAGGAATACGAAGGGTCCTGCGCTACCATCCATGATCGGAACTTCGGAGGCGGAGAGTTCGACGTAGGCGTTATCGATGCCCAGGCCAGCCATGGCCGAAAGCAAGTGCTCTACCGTGTCCACCTTAGTGTCCCCGCTGACCAATGTGGTCGACAGGGTGGTGTCACCGACGTTTTCCGCACGGGCAGCAATCTGCACCATAGGGTCGAGGTCGGCACGACAAAACACGATGCCGGTATTCACAGGTGCGGGCTTGAGGGTCAGGTAAACCTTCTCCCCGGAGTGCAGGCCTACACCTGTGGCACGGATAATATTTTTCAGGGTGCGTTGTTTTATCATGGCATTGGCCGCTTCAGCGCAAGTTGCGAACTGGTATCAACAAAGGCTGGCGATAATAGCAGACCAGACCTTTGCTGAACACCAATCACCCTAATACCCCTGATACATTTCATTAATCAGCCTGACGACGGAGGAATGCCGGGATATCCAGGTAGTCCAGATCGTCGTGAGAGTTCATCTTCGCGGAAGCTTGTGCACCGGCGTGAGCCTGGTTGCGCATCACGGTTGGACGGTCTAGATCGCGGTAGTTTACTGCCGGCATCTCCTGACGAGCAGAAGGTTGTGCCGAAACATGCTGCGACGGTTGCAGGGTGTTGTCGATGACCTTCACAGGCTTCTCGATTTTTGCCCCCAGACCTGTAGCAACCACGGTCACGTGCAACTCGTCACGCATGTCCGGATCGATAACAGTACCGACCTTGACCATGGCGTGCTCGGAAGCGAACGCTTCGATGATGCTACCCACGTCCGAATACTCACCCAGAGACAGGTCAGGACCGGCAGTGATGTTTACCAGAATACCGCGCGCGCCTTGCAGGTTGACGTCTTCAAGCAGCGGGTTGCGGATAGCTGCTTCAGTCGCTTCACGTGCACGGTTAGGACCAGTGGCGCAGCCAGTGCCCATCATCGCCATACCCATTTCGCTCATCACGGTGCGCACGTCGGCAAAGTCGACGTTGATCATGCCCGGACGCTTGATGATGTCGGAGATACCGCGAACGGCACCGGCCAGTACATCGTCTGCCTTGGCGAAAGCCGACAGCAAGCTGGCGTCTTTACCGAGGATGGTCAGCAGCTTCTCGTTAGGAATGGTGATCAACGAGTCAACGCTTTCCGAGAGCAAGCGGATGCCTTCATCGGCGATCTGCATGCGCTTGCGGCCTTCGAACGGGAACGGACGTGTCACAACGGCGACAGTCAGAATACCCATTTCCTTGGCCACTTCGGCGATGATTGGCGCCGCACCGGTACCGGTACCGCCGCCCATGCCGGTGGTGATGAACACCATGTTTGTGCCTTGCAGCACTTCAGCAATACGCTCACGGTCTTCCAGTGCAGCCTGACGACCTACTTCAGGATTTGCACCAGCACCCAGGCCCTTGGTCACGCCAGTGCCCAATTGCAGGATAGTCCGTGCGCCAATGCTTTTCAGGGCTTGCGCGTCAGTGTTGGCGCAGATGAATTCCACGCCTTCGATGTTGCTCTTAACCATGTGGTTAACAGCATTGCCACCACCGCCACCCACACCGATAACTTTGATTACCGGGCTCTGCGGGACATTGTCTACGAGTTCGAACATTTTCCCTCTCCTTTCATTTTCTCTAGTTTTTTGCCTACTGCCGCCTACTACTACCGCTTTGAAACTTAGAAATTGCCCTGCACCCAGCGCTTAAGGCGTTCAAGCACTGGAGCTTTAGGTTCATCGCTGTTGTAGCTGCTGTTGCTGCTACTGATGCCGGACAATGAAATGCCGTCGGATTGCTTTTGCAGCCCGTACAGCAATAGCCCCACACCGGTGGAATAAATCGGGTTACGCACGACATCGGCGAGCCCTTTAACGCTGTGCGGTACGCCCAGGCGTACCGGCATGTGGAAGATTTCTTCGGCCAACTCAATGGCGCCTTCCATCTTCGATGTGCCACCGGTCAGCACGATGCCGGCCGGGATCAAATCTTCGTAACCGCTGCGACGCAGCTCAGCCTGAATCAAGGTGAACAGCTCGTCGTAACGCGGCTCAACCACTTCAGCCAGCGCCTGACGCGACAACTCACGCGGTGGACGGTCGCCAACGCTTGGCACTTTGATGGTTTCACCGGCACCGGCCAGTTTGGCGAGGGCACAGGCGTAGCGAATCTTGATTTCTTCGGCGTACTGAGTCGGTGTACGCAGCGCCATCGCGATGTCGTTGGTTACCTGATCGCCCGCAATCGGAATCACTGCTGTGTGCCGGATAGCGCCTTCAGTAAAGATCGCGATGTCAGTAGTGCCGCCGCCGATATCCACCAGGCAAACGCCCAGCTCTTTCTCGTCGTCAGTCAGCACTGAATACGCGGACGCCAACTGTTCAAGGATGATGTCGTCGATTTCAAGACCGCAACGGCGCACACATTTCTCAATGTTCTGCGCAGCGTTGACGGCACAGGTCACCACGTGAACCTTGGCTTCCAGACGCACGCCCGACATGCCCAGAGGCTCACGAACGCCTTCCTGGTTGTCGATCACATAGTCCTGCGGCAAGGTGTGGAGCACCCGCTGATCTGCTGGGATGGCCACGGCCTGGGCCGCATCGAGCACACGCTCAAGGTCGGCCATGCTGACTTCACGGTCGCGGATCGCTACGATGCCGTGGGAATTCAGGCTGCGAATATGATTACCCGCCACGCCGACAAAAGCCGAGTGAATACGGCAGCCCGCCATCAGTTGAGCTTCTTCAATCGCGCGCTGGATCGACTGCACGGTGGACTCGATATTCACCACCACGCCCTTTTTCAGGCCGCGGGAAGGGTGCGTGCCGATGCCGACGATTTCCAGGGTCCCATCGGCCCCGACTTCGCCCACCAGCGCTACCACCTTGGAGGTGCCGATATCCAAACCGACGATCATTTTCCCGCTTTGCACGTTTGCCATTGTCCTGCCTCTTATCAATTCTTCGCGACGGCGGGTTTGTCCGTCGTAGGCGCTGCCTGCTCACGCCATCCAACGGCCAGGCCGTTGGAATAACGCAGGTCGATGCGCGCGATATTCGTGATCTGTTCTTTGAGCGTTTTTTCGTAAATCGCGATGAAGCGGCGCATTTTTTCCACCAGATGGTCGCGGCCCAGCAACAACTCGATACCTGGACCCGAACTGCCCGCTCCGGTGGTCAAAA
>NZ_JAMFRV010000204.1 GCF_026224925.1 Pseudomonas sp.
CACTGATGATCGACAGAACGGTGACACTGTAGAGGACAGCAAGGGACGTGCTTTTGCAATTGGACCTGCGATCAAATACAGCAGTTCGTCGGGCTGGTTCGTCACAGCCAAATGGCAAAAGGAAAGTGATGTTCGCAACCGTCCTGAAGGTGAGGCGTATTGGATAAAACTTACTCTACCGCTCTAAATCAGGGGGGTGGTGAATAGGCGCTGGTCGTGCAGAGCGTTGCGAGTATGGCGCCTATTTGATTCATGGCTGGCAGCAATGCGTCAGCGATCTTCGACGCTTTGTCGGTCGGTTGCACACCTGAGCCTGATGTGCACCCTGGACAAAAGCGAGTCCGATACCGCCCAGTCCGAATACAGCGACGGTGTATTCGTAAACTCTTCCTACCGTGCGTCGAGTGACGCTGCCGGGGTTTATCGGACGGTAGAAGGCAAATACCCGAAACGTTGTTGAAAGCGCTCCGAGAAGCGCGCACGTGATTTATATCCACATGCCTGGGCTATCAGTGTGATGCTCCAGCCTGTGGTCTGAACCAGCATCAGGGCGTGGTGCATTCTCACGTCGATGAGCAATTCCTCAAAACGTACCCGCTCCTGCGTCAAGCGCCGACGTAGTGTCGCCTCACTCATGGCCAGTTCACGACCCATTTCACCGGCAGTCCACGGGTGATCTGGAGCCTCGCCGATCAACACGCGTACGCGTCCTGCGGTGCCAGGTGGTTCGATTTTGCGATAGGAATAACCTCGCTCTGCCAACCCGGCAATCAGGTCCAGCAGTCGGTATTTGAGGCGTTCCTCGCTTATATCAGGTGCCGCAATGCTTGCGTATATAAGTCGTAGGGTTGATTCGAGCTCATGATCCAACGGCGCCTGTTGGAATATCGGAGTGCTGTTACCTTTGGGCTCTGAAGGCCTGCTGCGCTGGAATAGCGTTAACAGGTCAGGGGAAAAGGTCAGGAAAATAGAGCGAAACAGTTGCTCTGGTCCGGTCGGAGTTTTCAGCAGGTTTGCACTGGTGCCTGGCTCAACCAGCAGCAATGGAGTGCTGGTATTTATTGAGATCGTCATGTTTTCAGTACTTAGATCCATCCGACCCGACGCGACTAATAGTAATGTTGCCTCCTGAAAGAAGAACCAAGGCGTACGTTGTGCGCGTTGCAATGAGGGCTGCGCAAGGCTGCACAGACCGCGCCTTTGCACGGGCGCGCAAGATGGCAGCCGCCAGGGCACAAGGCTATCCGGCGACTCTAGAGAAGCGGTCACATGGTGCTGCTCTAGAGTGACAGTGTTCATACCATTTCCAGACTGAAGTGCTTAGTGATTAAAGACTTTCGGGTTCAGACTATACAAACCGGTCAGGTTTGCTTGGCCTAGAACCACGGAGCTGGTAAGCGCCAGACGGACATTTGCCCCTGTGAGGTCTGCCTCTACTGTCAGTTTTGGGACCGAGATCGCGTAAACCGTAAACACATATCGGTGAATCAGCGCATCGTTCCATGGTGGGCACGGGCCGTCGTAACCGAAGTACGTGCCTTGCATTTGCTCATCGCCAGCGAACCAACTGGTGTAGTCGTTGATACCGTGCCGCCAGCCCTCAGGCGTAGTTGGGCCGGGCTTGCCGTGTGGTTTTACCGCATTCGATTGTGAACCTGCAGAAATTTCAGAAACGCTGCTCGGGATATCTAGCAGAATCCAATGGAAAAAATCCACACGAGGCAGCGAGGCGGATACCTCTCGACCTTCTTGGTTCACGTCGTCGCCTTGGCTTGGCACGTCTGGATCATGGCAGATGACAACAAACGATCGGGTACCTTCGGGTACGTCGCTCCACGCGAGATGAGGGTTTAGGTTCGATGACAGCTTTATGTGGGAGCTGGAATCTGGAATCGCGAAAGCAAATTCGCCAGGGATCTTTTCACCGTCAATGAAACTTTGGCTTTTCAGCTGCATGTACATTTCTCACTGTATTGGTTGAGGTAGGCAGGCCCGGTCCATAGTAGGGAAATGTCATTGAGTGGGTGTTTGCAAACCCAATCAAATTCTCATCCTATCCAATCTTTTTGATTGCTATTGGATTGTTTGGCAGAACAGGCCCTGCTGCGAATCGTCGAATAGTGTCAGCCCCTGACGCTAGATATGTATCTTAAGGATGGCACTGAAATTTCGGATTGCAGCTTCATTTCGGGTAAGGAAATGCACACTGCCTGATTTTTTCAGATTGACCAACCCGGCCTCTTTTAACAGTGCCAGATGCCCCGAAACCGTCGACTGGGCCAGGCCGCATCGCAGCGTTATCTGACCGACACAAACCCCTAGCTCCTGACCGTACTCCTGATCTGGAAAATAGAGATGAGGCTCTTTGAGCCATTCCAGAATATTACGTCTGACGGAATGAGCAATTGCCCGCATTGATGCATCGAAACCTCTCTGCTTCAGAGGCGAGTCCGCATTTATATCCAATGACATAGGCGTGAACTCTTTCATCATGAGGTCAAGGACAGAAAGCGCTGCCATGGATACTCCTGCTAGCAGGTTTGATAGGGGAGGTGGCGACCCACTATTTCAGTGGAAAATCAGCCCAGTTCGGATGCGTTTCCAGGCGTCGGTCAATATCGCGCAGCGTCACAAGGCATCGCTCCAGCTTGAGATAAATATCACCGCCATAATCCCAACCGAGCACGCCGATACTGCCGGTATAACCGACTCGGTTTAACGCCGCGACTAGTGCGAAATTATCCATCTCCCCTCGATCGACTGGTTCCATAGTCGCTACGCCGCCCCAGCCCAACTGCGACATTGCACTGCCGGACGTGACAACCTGCATGAGCCAAGGACTCATGGCCTGAAGGCACTCTTCAAGCTTTCCTTCTTGGCTGGCGTACCAGTGATAACCATTGAAGGAGGCACCCAGGCGCGAGTGGTTGAAGTACTCGCACATTTGCACGACCTGGGTGGTGGTCTGCGTGACATGGTGGAGGTGCGGGTACAAAGCGATTCGCAATCCGCGACGCTCGGTAATGGGGAGCAAAGATTCGATGAAGCGTAGGATCGCGTCGCGACCATTGACGGAGGTCTGTACCGCCAATTCAATGAGTTCTATGCCCTCAACGGTCTCCACGATACGCTTCACCATGGCGTCGTTGCGGCCCTCGTGCAGTACCACGTAAAGTGCTTCAACTTTCAAACCGTGGATTTCGTTGACGCTCGGCAATAGCGTCAGATCGGTCAGCGGCGTGCCCCCCCAAGCAGCGACAGTGATCCCGTCATAGCCAAGTTCTGCCAGCATTTCGCACTGTGTCTGGAATGCGTAGACGCCCATCGACGAGTAGAAGAAGGAGTCCAGCGCATGGATAGGATGAGCCATAAATTAACTCCAACGCCTAGTAGGTCGACTCGTCCAGAACAGCCCATTCAGGGTGGGCCGCCAGTCTTTGCTCCATAGAGCGGAATGCGGTTATCGAACGACGCAAATTGCCGAAGACGTCGCCGCCCATACTTTCCCATCCGAGAACGCCCACGCGACCGTCGAAACCGCGACGCTGCAGGGCGCCCAAAAGGACAAAATTGTCCATCTCGCCCTCATCAAGAGTCTCGATAGTTGCCAGTCCGCCCCATCCCAGCGGCGAGAGTCTGGTGCCCGCAATGTTGACGTTGCTAAGCCAAGGCCACACAGCGTCCAAACGTGCCTCCAACGCTTTTTCCTGATTGGCGTACCAGTGATAACCGTTGAAAACAATGTTCAGTAGCGGATGGTTGAACTCTTCGCACAACGCGACTGCTTGCGACGTGGTTTGCATTCCGTACCTAGCATGAGGATACAAACAGATGCTCAGACCACGGCGTTCGCAGATAGGCAGCAGACGCTCAAGTATTCTTCTGTCCAGGTCTGTCACTTCATCGCCTGAATGCAGAGCCAATTCGATGGTTGAGCAGCCCTCAATGGATTCGAAGATGTTGGTGACGAACGACTCCAGTCCTTGGCGGTAGATCAAATAAATCGCGCCAACATTTAGGCCCCATTTGGGCTTGATCGACGGGATCGATTTAAGGTCTTTGCTCCATGCTGACATCGTAAGACCTTGATAGCCGTGCTCTGCAAGCATCTCGCATTGCGCTGCCAGTGGATACGTGCCAAGAGAGGTCTGAAAAATGAAATCCATATGGTGAAGATCGAGTTTCATTGTTGTTACTCCACATCTGGCTGGTGGACGGGGGATATCCGACTTGGAAAATGAGGCAGGACATACTCACCCAGCTCCTCGATCACCTCTAATGCATCCCGGCGCTGAGGTTTGAAATGCAAGGCAACGTGGCCCACACCGAGATCTTGCTGACGCTTCCAAAGCTCAATCAGTGCATTACGCCCAGCGCGGAGAACTCGGCCCGGTTGTACTGGCTGGTTTGGATTACGATCCAACTCAAACAAGGTGCCGTAACCGTAGGGTTTGTAGCCATTCACTCCGCAGGCGGTGCGCCAGCGCTCAATCACCTGTGCGAGGAGAGCGGGATTTGAGATGTAGGAAAGAATGCCGTCAGTGTTTTCCCCAATCCATTCAAGCGACTGGCCTGACTGGCCAATGACAATGGTCGGTATGCGCGCGCCTACGGGTTTAGGGATTAGGTCGATGGTTCCGTTCAGTTCGCCATAGAACTGTGTCGAGTGTTTCGCCCAACGCTGTTCCGTCGCCGCGCGAATAAGCGCGAGAGCGTCACGAAAACGAGCTGCCCGAGTGTCGAAATCAATTCCGAAGGCGGGGTATTCGATGGGACGATCTCCGGTTGCCAACCCAAGGATAAATCGCCCACCGAGTAGTTGATCAATACTTACCGCTTGTTTGGCCACGATCAACGGATCACGTAAAGGAAGCACAATACCTGCAGTACCGATGGTGATCTGATGGGTGATGCCCGCAAGAAAACCGGCATAGACCATAGGGTCAAGGATTTGCCCGACGTCACCGAAGTTCGGGTCGTAGAAAGGCACGTCGCGCAGCCAAATGGCGGAAAAATCGGCTTCATCCACTTTTCGCGCCAATGCCGCATGGTTTTCCATGGTTGGAGCAGGGCCGTCGGGATAACTTTCCAAAGGGGCAATAAAGCCAAAGGTTAAATGACCGGGCTGGAATACACGCGAATAGCCACGGTGTTGCTTGAGTTCTGGGGAAAGTTCGGAATCGAGGGGTGTCAATGTCATTCAAAAGAGTCTCGTGTAGATGGATGGCATCAGAACGTCATCCAGGCTTAACGGCATAAGTCTTAATGCCGAAGACTATAAGCTGAATTTTTGAAATGAAAAATAGGCTAAAATTCCAATCATTCAGGAATTAAAAGATCAAATTGGAGGCGCGAGCATGGACCACTTTGGGGCGTTGAGTGCATTTGTTCGCACAGCGGAAACGCGCAGTTTTACCGAGGCCGGTCGCCGGGTTGGTGTGTCTTCATCAGCGGTGGGCAAAGCTGTGGCGCGACTGGAGGCGGACCTCGGCGTCCGGCTCTTCCACCGGTCAACACGGGCGATAACTCTGACCGCAGAAGGCGAGTTATTCCTTGAGCGCTGTAACCGGATATTTTCCGAATTCGAGGTTGCCAAGCGCGAGCTCACCCAAGCTGCAGGAAAGCCACAAGGAAAGCTGAGACTTGGTTTGCCACAACTGGGCATGAGACTCATGCCTCATCTAATTGCCTTCCAGCAAGCGTTTCCCGAGGTTGAACTGGAACTTGAATTCAGCGACAGGCTGGTCAATGTGATTGAAGAGGGTTTTGATGCCGTGATGCGTATTGGCGATGTCGAGGATTCACGCTTGGTCATGCGCAAACTTAATGGCTACAGCCATCGTTTGGTAGCTTCACCGCATTACCTCTCGACACGTGGTGTCCCGACTCGCCCATCGGACCTCTGCACTCACTCATGCCTGCGCTATAGATATCCCACCAGCGGCAAACTTGATCCCTGGCCATTGGTTTCGAGAGGGCGTCAGGTCAGCGTCGATCTTCCTCATTCAGCCACAGCCAATGCGATTGAACCCTTGCTTGCGATGGCTCAGGCGGGGCAGGGAATTGCATGTCTCCCTGACTTCTTTGTTGAGGATTTAGTTGCTGAAGGGAAATTGGTGCCGGTTCTGGAACGGTACGTGCGTGACCATAGAACGTTCAGCATTCTTTGGCCGTCGAGCCGACAGCCGCTGCCGAAGATAAAGGCTTTCGTAGAATTTATGACTGCTCGCCTGGCTTAGTTATCTTACTGGTCGATGAACCATTGTCGGCGATAGCGACGTTTCGATTCTGCTAAAAAACGTATACGCGATTTAGTAAACACTAAAGCCCTTGATTATTGATCAAGGGCTTCAGTGTCTACCAGGGCCGCAGTAATTACGCTTTGGATGGCTTGGCAGCAAAAGCTCCGTCACCCAGCAGCGCCACAACCAGCGCAGTCACTGCCAGATAAATCGGATATTCCCAACCACCGTTGGCGTTGGTGAAGCTCCAGCCATTGCCGAAGTGCACGGTAGCAGCAACGAAGAGCTGAACCACTGCGAGTGCGGCAATCCAACGCGTACAAACACCCAGTACCAGCATCAAACCACCGATCACTTCGAAGGCCATGACAGGGTAGGCCAAGAAGCCCGGGAAACCGATGGACTCAAAAAACCCGACGGTGCCCGCAGGAGTAAATACCAATACTTTGGTAAGGCCGTGAGCGACGAACATGATGCCAAGTGCCAGGCGCATAACGAAAGCCGCGTAGGGAGCGGTGCGTGAATCAATCATGTCAGTGTTCCTTTGTATTCGGTAAGAAAGCGTTAGTTAGAAAGTGACAGTGTTTGGCGCAGCCATTGCGAGAAGTCTGCTAGTTCTTCAGGAACTACCTCGTGACCCATATCGTAGAAATGGGTCTGATGAGCAACGCCAACTCTCTCTAGCCACGCATCGGCTTCCCTTGCCCAATCGATCGGCAGCACATTGTCGTAACGCCCGTGAGCGATAAATGCCGACACTGTTTTAAGGCGATCCTGAGAAGCTATGCGCGGCTCAATTTCCCTCAACATCCGCCCACTCAGTAGTGCAAAACCGGCGACCAGTTCTGGCTCTGTTACACCCACGCTGGAACTCATGATGCCGCCCTGGCTGAAACCGGCAATAACGGTTGGCAGCGGAGGAAGTGCTTCAATGAATCGGAGCAAAAGTTGGCGGCTGGATTCCGCTTGTTCCTGGTTGAACGACGGTCCATTGCTGGTGAAGTTGACCTGGTACCACGCGAAGCCTTGGGGCCCAATCTGTAATGGGCCACGGAGCAACAGAATCTCAATTCCTGCGGGCAGCGAGGCTGCCAGACTGGCCATGTTGGCTTCGTTCGATCCCACCCCATGAAGCAGCAACAAACGAGCCTTGGGGTTGGCGGTGCTACC
>NZ_JAMFRV010000016.1 GCF_026224925.1 Pseudomonas sp.
AATAAATACAAGATTTAACAAGCACATCAACTCATTCAGTCACCTGAGACAGATGAATCCGCCAAATCAGTAGAGAAATTAAATACTATCATCCATGAAGATATAGAACAACCAATGGGCTACAAGTATGAACTATCAATTCAATCCCAACCATACATTCCATTATGGAACAGAGTACGCAGGACTACCAATCCAAGATAAAGGACCATTCATCAGCGAATACTTGAGTCGTCTTCATTGCACCATACACCGAACATTGAATCAATACCGTGAGGTCTTTGCATTCAGATTCGATCTACGTCTACCAGCTGACCATATCCCCAATGGCTCGGCCTACGAGAATGAACTGATTGACCGTTTCATCGAGTCATTCAAAGCTAAGATCAAACATAACCGTCAGATGGCAAGGAGACAGAACCCATACGCCCATGACAGCGCTGTACGTTACGTTTGGGCTAAAGAGGTCGGCCATCGAAGCCGTCCCCATTACCACTTGGCTATCTTGCTAAACAAAGATGCCTACTGCGCGATAGGAGCGTATGCACTAGACAGGAACAATATGTTTAACCGCCTGCATGAAGCATGGGCCAGTGCCTTAGGCTTGCCTGTCAGTGCTGTATCTGGCCTTGTTCACATTCCTGATAATGCCTACTACTTCCTGCGTCGTGATGACCAGGACAGCATTGCAGATTTCTTCTATCGTGCTAGTTACATGTGTAAGTCCGCTACGAAGGCATACGGCAATGGTGGGCATGGGTTTGGTGCAAGCAGACGTTAGCATGAACTTGCGCAGTTCAGAAATCCGACCCGATATCAGGATCAGAGCCGTTCTGGCTTGGATGTAAGTGTCAGCGAATCCCCGTCTGCATGCCCTGCCCGATCTGCGACGTATGTCACATAAATTACAACGCAGGGAGCAGCCAATGCGAAAGCAGTTAGTTCAGCACGGCGCGGTGCGCTACTACCGACACGGTGACGATTTCTGGCTTGATTTGATCACCCGATGGAAAGCATCGGGCGTCGGCGTGCGTAAGTTTTGCGAACAGAATGGCGTGGCGACCAGCACGTTTCACAAGCGGCGCGCGGACCTGGCCAAGTGCGAGGTGGCCATCGACATCACGCCGCTGCAACCACATCCGCTCGTCACGGCACAGCGGGTCGCGTGATGCCGCGATAAATTTTCCATCCGCTGTGAGCGCGCCGGCATGCTTATGCGTTTGACCTGCATGCTGGCGCTCATCGATCCCTCCGACCTCCCACCCGACCTCGACGCGATGCGCCGCATCGCCCTCGAACAGAATCGAATCGCCCAAGATCTGTGGACGCAAGTGGAATTGCTCAAGTACCAGCTGGCCCAGTTCGTCCGCGCTCGCTTCGGCGCCAGCTCGGAGCACCTGCCTGGCCAGGGAGATCTGTTTGCCGAAACCGTCACCATTCTCGTACCGCCAGCCTTGCCGGTCACCCCGGTCGCCGGCCACGTGCGGCGGGGACGTCCAGCGTTGCCCAAGGACTTACCGCGCGAGCGCGTCGAGTACGACCTGAGCGACGCCGAGAAGGCATGCTTCGACCAGATCGAGAAGATCGGCGACGAGGTCTCCGAAACACTGGACTACACGCCAGCGAGGCTGACGGTGATCGAACACGTGCGCATCAAGTACGCTTGCAAGAAGGATGGCGAATCGACCGTACGCACGGCGGCGGCGCAGCCGTCGCCACTGCCGAAGTCCAATGCCAGCGCCGGCCTGCTGGCGCAGGTTCTGGTGAGCACCTTCGCCGATCATCTGCAACTGAACCGACAAGGAGGCGATTTTCAAGCGCCACTGCGTGCATCTGCCGCGTGCCACGCTGTGCGAGTGGAAGCTGGCCGCGGCCGAACTGCTGGCGGTGCTGCTGCCGGCGCTCAAAGCCCATATCCTGGCCGCGCCGCGCGTGCACTCGGAAGACACCACGATGCCGATGCAGGAGGCCGGCCGTGGCTCCAGCCCGCCTGTGGGGCTACCTTGGCGCCGGCCAGCACGAAGAGAACGGCTTATGGGTCGACCATCCGCCGGCGGTCCTGTTCGAATTCACCGAGTCCCGCGAGGCG
>NZ_JAMFRV010000205.1 GCF_026224925.1 Pseudomonas sp.
CCTTCGATGAACTGCTCGGCGTAATGGCAGGCAACCTGACGGTTGTCCACTACACGCAGGGCGGGTTCGTCGGTGGCGCACAGCGCTGTCGCATACGGGCAGCGCTTGTGGAACGCGCAGCCAGTGGGCGGATTAAGCGGGTTAGGCAGTTCGCCGATGATTTTGATCTTCGGCTTCAGCGGGTCCGGGTGAATGGTCGGGGTCGCGGACAGCAAGGCCCGCGTGTACGGGTGCAACGGCCGGTTATAGATCTCTTCCTTTGGGCCCATTTCCGCCGGACGCCCGAGGTACATCACCAGCACGGTATCGGCGACGTGACGCACCACTGACAGGTTGTGCGAGATGAACACGTAAGCGGTGTTGAACTCCTGCTGCAGATCCATGAACAGGTTAAGTACCTGCGCCTGAATCGACACGTCCAAGGCCGAAGTGGGTTCGTCCGCCACCAGCACTTTAGGTTGCAGCATCATCGCCCGAGCCAGCGCGATACGCTGACGCTGACCGCCAGAAAACATGTGCGGGTAGCGGTGGTAATGCTCAGGACGAAGACCGACCTGTTGCATCATCGCCTGCACTTTCTCCCGACGTTCAGCGCGTGACAAATCGGTGTTGATCAGCAGGGGCTCGCCCAATTGATCGCCGACTTTCTGCCGTGGGTTAAGCGATGCATAAGGGCTCTGAAAGACCATCTGCACATCGCGGCGCAGTTTTTTGAGTTCTGCTTTGCTGGCGCCGGTTACTTCCTGGCCGGCGATTTTCAGCGAACCGGAGGAGGGCTCTTCAATCAACGTCAGGGCGCGGGCCAAGGTCGATTTGCCACAACCGGACTCACCAACCACGGCCAACGTTTTGCCGGCTTCCAGCTCGAACGACACACCGTTAAGAGCGCGAACCAGTGCGTGCCCCTTGAACAGGCCGAGTGAGACTTCGTAATGACGGGTCAGGTCGCGTGCAGTAAGAACGACGGTCATTACGCGACCTCCTGGTTCAGCGGGTAGAAGCAGCGGGCGAAGCTGTGGGCTTTCAGGTCCAAGGCGGGTCGCTGCGTCCGGCAATTGTCTTGCACATACGGGCAGCGTGGCGACAGCAAGCAGCCTTGTGGCCGGTCATAACGCCCCGGAACCATGCCTGGCAGGGTCGCCAAGCGATCGGCACCCATGCTGTGTTCTGGAATTGCGGCCAGCAATGCTTCGCTGTACGGATGACCGGGAACGTCAAACAAGCCTGGCACCTGACCCACTTCTACCGCTTGACCGGCGTACATCACACACACCCGCTGAGCGGTTTCGGCCACCACGGCCAGGTCGTGAGTGATCAGCACCAAGGCCATGTCCTGCTCTTTTTGCAGGCTCAACAGCAGGTCCATGATCTGTGCCTGAATCGTTACGTCCAACGCGGTGGTTGGTTCGTCGGCGATCAGCAGTTTAGGTTCGCCGGCAATCGCCATGGCAATTGCAACGCGCTGGCTCATGCCGCCCGACAGTTGATGCGGGTAAGCATGCAGACGGGCAGCGGCGCCAGGGATTTCTACTTTTTCAAGCAGCTCCAACGCGCGTTGGCGAGCGGCTTTGCCGTTCATGTTCAAGTGTTGACGCAAGACTTCTTCGATCTGAAAACCCACGGTGTAGCTGGGGTTCAGTGCGGTCATCGGGTCTTGGAAGACCATCGCCATGTCTTTGCCGATAATGCGTCGACGTTGGCGGTTGCTGAGCTTAAGCAGCTCGTTGCCGTCGAAGTTCAGCGAGTCGGCGGTGACCACGCCTGGTTTGTCGATCAAGCCCATCAGCGCCATCATGGTGACGCTTTTGCCCGATCCCGATTCGCCGAC
>NZ_JAMFRV010000017.1 GCF_026224925.1 Pseudomonas sp.
GCGTTGCTCGACGGTCGCCACACCGGCATTGGCCGCGGCTGTCAATTCGTTTTGACGGGATGTTGCCAGTTCCTGGTCGGTGACGAATTCGTGACGTGCGACGGGATGCAGGAAGCCACTGGCGGATTTTTGGAACCGATCCAACAGGACGATATTTTGATTCGGACCTTCGAGGATGTATGCCATGCCGGGATGAGCCTCGAACACATAGGTGTCGGGCATACAACTGCTCCCACGACAAACGTTCACTTGAATCGTATGCATGCCTGGAAGCACGTTAACACCCGGCCGGGTCATAACATCGGGCAGTATATGTGACCCCTCGATAGTCATCTGTTGCGCCACTATCTGTGATTTGCCATCGATCGCGGTAACTGCTGCACCGTCCCCATACAAATCTTGCGGGACGAGCAGTGCGTAGTTCTGGAGTTGATCGTTCGGTATGGGGACCGTAACGCATCCCGCCAGTGAGAATCCAAAGCTCGCGATCAAGCACCTGAAAGCGGCGGGGTAATAGCTCATCGATGGTCTCCATTAAGGGTAGTGATATGCAAATTTTGTGGTATTGCCACATATCACGATGTTACCAGAATTCATTAGTGACACCACCATTCGTGTGGTCTTCAGTCATGGAATGTGGAATATGGTCACTGCTCGGCAGGAGGGGATGTTTGCCAAACGGATCGGACGGGCGTTGGCAAAGCAGCGCATTGGAAGGAAGCTAACCCAGGAGCAGGTTGCAACGAAGTTGGGCGTGGAACAGGAAACGATCTCGCGGTTCGAGCGCGGCGCCACCTTGCCTCCTTTACTGCGGCTCATCGATCTCGCTGAACTTTTTGACGTGCCGCTCGATGCACTGGTCCGCGCAGGTTCTGCCCGGTCCGTCGATCAAGCGAGCGATCTCGCTGTTTTATTGAACTCGCTGAGCGAGGATGATCGGATATGGGTACACGGCTGGGTAACCGAAATGTGCATGAAGCTGGCTACCCGCGGCTGAGGATGATAGTCTGGCCTCACCCAGTCAGCACTCGCTGTTAATGGAATAACGCGAATGAATAGGTAGATACGGGAGGCAGCCGATTTCCGGCCAATTGCTCGACGAGTAATGCATCGCAGCTAGGGTGCGGCACATCAGATGGTAAATTTTCCGCCTCTAATAGAGATGCTTGCGAATTTGTTGGCGTGCAACGCGGCGATTCGACATAACGCCACTTTCCACGAAACTGCCGCGGGCAATTATGGCCTCGCCGTGCGGCTGGCGGGACAGCGACGCGCCCGGCCCGCGCATTGCCCTAGCTGCGGTTCATCGTAAAGTCTGGTCTCCCGCTCGGGTGTGTCGTCAGCTCGTGATATATCGAAGCGATCCCGAAGCCGCAGGCGAGAGAATGTTGGGAAATTTTCGAAAGGTCATACTTTAACGCATCGTCAAGCCAGCGGGTGTTTTGTCATTCAAACTGGAAAGGAAAAACCGTATGTCCCATCTGAGTGGTAAGAAGGGATTTAAAGTAAAGCCATCTCGGCTTGATAAAAAAGGAAAGAACGAAAAAGCCTGGATGCCTTTAGCTGTTGCTGGAATTGGCGCCCTTGCCAGCGTATCAATAGCGCTTGCGAACACATTATTTGTTGAGCGGAGCAAGGTCGACCTGATGGTTTCGACGCAGAAAAGTACTGAGGCGAATGAGGCTATTAGACTCGAACTTCAGCGTCAAGCTGCAATACTTGATTCCCAGCGGTTAGACTTTCAACGTCAAGTTTCCCTTAACGGCAGCCAATCAGATCATATTCGTCTTGCGGCCGAGCTGGCGAAAGCGCAGAGTGATCTCATTCCTCGTGTTAAACCAGAGTGCCACACACAACGCCTGCCGGAGCGTCTGCTTCAGATGACTTGTACCTACGCAAATCTCGGCCCACACCGAACTAGGATTCGCGTCCGCGAACTTGATTTGATAGACCCGGCGACCCATAGGTCAATCGACAATGGTATTGCGTCAGTCGACAACGTGATTGAAAGCACGCTCACTGCAGGTATTGGTGATGGCGGCACCTTCAGCATTTACCTCACTGAGATAGGCGAAAAATATCAGAGGCCGATCATCCGAGTGAAATACGATATCGATACCGATCCAATTGCAGTTAACTATTTCAAACGTATGGCCACGCCTTATGTTAATCCCAAGGAGGTCGATACTTGGGCGCATCAGAAAATTTTGCTAGAGATGGTTTCCGATTCATAGCCTAATGATGAACTTATGCGGCACATTTCCATTGCTTAGCAGGGCCATGGGCGAGGCATCGATGGCGGAGACGTGATCCGCAACGTTCCACATTCCCGCATGCGTGACTTCAAGTTTATCGAAATCACCCATGCGGGATTTTTGTCACCGAAGGCCACAAACGATCCGTGTGTACGGCTCGCATCAACGTATCCCTGTGTCTGAATTGCTTTGTTGGGCGGCACCGCTTGAGTGCACTCAAGCGACGAGTTCCTTCAAATTCATTCCTTTACGGGATCGCGGGTACCTGTCGCTATGGCATCCATGGCGCTGTTCATGCCTTGGTAGGTTCGGATCGGACAATGTTGTTTGTCTATCAGGTTTATATCCGGACTGGTATAATGGATGTCGCATGTTTTTCGATGCTATGTTAATAATATTTCAAGCGCCAAGCATACTGGCATGCCATCACTATTGTGAGCAAAGGAGTGTTCCATGAGTAGTAGGCAGTCAAGCGTCGGGAAGGCCGCCGATCTTGCGATCATTGGCACTGATCAAACGACTAAGGTTCTTTTAGCGCGCAAGCTTAACGAATTGATTGAGCATCGCGGATTGAATCAATCTGAAGTAGCGGAAATCACAGGTATGACGCAGCCTAAAGTCTCGCAAGTTCGCCGCTGCCAACTTCAGAATATTTCGCTCGAACGATTAATGCAAGCGTTGGTGGCGTTGGGGCAACGGGTCGAGATCGTTGTGCAACCTGCATCGCTTTCGGGGGTTTCTGGCATCACGGTGGCGCAGAGATGATGAGCAACCAATAGAAGAAGATGGTATTTATATGAAGTATGCATACGAAGACATGAGCGACGATCAGTTCGAGCGGCTGGTTGTTTGCCTATGCCGCTATTTGTTCGGAATAAGTGTTCAGGGGTTCGCGAAAGGACCCGACGGCGGGCGGGATGCAAAATTCGTTGGTACGGCAGAACTGCATCCGAGCAAGGCCGCTCCATGGGTAGGCACCACAATCATTCAGGCAAAGCACACAAACGGGTACAACAAGAGTTTTGCCGAAGGGGAGTTTTACAGCAAGACATCACAGAAGACCATTATCGGCGAAGAAATTCCTCGTATTCAGAAACTGCTTGCGAACGGGCAATTAGACCACTACATGCTGTTCTCCAACCGACGATTAGCGGGTAACGCAGAGAGCGAAATTCGAGCGCATGTTTCGAATGAGTGTGGCATTCCTCAGGTATCGATCGCGTTGTTCGGCGTCGAGCAACTTGAGTTTTTATTGAAGCAGTTTCCCGAGGCAGCAAAAGCCGCTGACCTCGACCCGACGGATTCTCCATTGATCGTAAGCCCTGACGATCTTGCAGAGGTGGTCCAAGCCTTCGCACGGCAACGTGATGAGATCGCCGCCCTCTTGGATGCTCCACCGTCCGGTCGGGTGACATACGACGTCAAGAACGGTCTCAACAATATGACGCCGGAGTACGCTAAGGAACAGCGCAAACGATACCTCAAAGAGACTGGGCAGATCAAAGCGTTCCTTGAGGCACCTGAGAACTATGATCTCTTGCAGTTGTATGAGTCAGTGGTTGACGAATTTCAACTTAAGATCATCGCTAAGCGCCGCGACTATCAGACCTTTGACGCTGTGATGGAGCACTTGGCGGACCTTCTATTCAATCGCGATCCTGTGCTGCGCCAACACGCGCATAAGCGTCTTACTCGGGTAGTGTTGTTCTATATGTACTGGAACTGTGACATTGGTGAGATAGGAGACGGCGATGCTTAGGCCGACAAAACATTCCCATCCAGACCGTACCGTGATCAATGTCGCGCTGCGATTGCTTATTCGCCTGAAGCGCGAGAGGCTGGCCGGCTATGATGATCTGCGCAAATTCGCGAAAAAGACAGTGAATGGCGGGGACGTGCTTTTCCTGCCGGCGCTGAACTTCCTGTTTTTGATGGGACTGGTTGACTACCGCCCGAAAACTGACGCTATCGAGTACGTGGGCCCAAATGAAACTGTCTAGACTCTATACAAATCGAACCAATCTTTTCGAACCGGTCGAATTCGTTCCAACGTTGAATGTCGTCATGGCGGAGATACGCCTGCCCGAGAATAAGGATAAAGATACTCATAATTTGGGAAAGACATCGTTGGGGCGGTTGCTCGACTTCGTATTTCTTTCTAAGCGTAACCCTAAATTTTTTCTATTTAAACACGAAGATCAATTTAAGGATTTAATCTTTTTCCTGGAAATTGAGCTTGCAGACGCATCGTTTGTTACTGTGCGCCGAAGCGTTACAGAAGCCACTAAGATTGCTTTCAAAAAGCATGAAGCAGGACATCAAGATTTTTCCGGCTTACCGCTGGGAGAATGGGACCATCAAGACGTGCCGTTTGAGCGAGCACGCGAATTGCTGGATGGACTGCTGGATTGGCGTGGTACTTCACCTTGGCAATATCGGTCTTGCTTGGGCTATCTGTTGCGGTCTCAAGAGGACTATCGCGACGTGTTTCAATTGGGCGCGGCGATTGGTCGTCATGCGTACTGGAAGCCTTTTCTTGCGCACCTTCTTGGCTTTGATTCGCACCTAGTAGAGCGGCACTATGAGAAGGAAGAGGAGCTCGCGGGCAAAGAAGACACGGCGCAGGTGATCAGAAACGAGCTAGGGGGGGGGTCAGTCGAGGATATTAGCAAGATAGACGGCCTGTTACTTTTAAAAGTAAACGACGCCGAAAAGAAGCAAAAGCTATTGGATTCTTTTGACTTTCGTGCGCAAGACAAAGAGAAAACGAAAGACCTGGTCGATACTACCGACCAGCGGATTGCTTGGCTTAACAACCGGCGCTATTCGCTAAATCAGAATAAGAAAAAAATTGTGACGTCTCTCGGTGACGATCAGATCCTATTTAACCCTGATGAGGCCCAACGCCTTTTTCAAGAGGCGGGTGTTCTATTCGCAGGGCAAGTAAAAAAAGATTTTCAGCAGCTGATTGCATTTAATCGTGCTATAACGGAGGAGCGCCGACAGTATTTACTTGAGGAGCGTGACGAAATTGATGCCGAGCTAAAGGACATCAACGCAGAATTGACGACGCTGGGCCGCAGGCGCTCCGAAATGCTGTCGTTTCTCAGCAGTACAGACGTGTTTGCCAAGTACAAGCTTGTCGCCGACGAGTTGGTTAATCTTCGTGCAGATATCACGTCGTTGGAGCGACTGCGAGCCTCCATGCATCGCCTTCAAGAATTGCGCGCCGAGATCAGGACGCTGTCGGAAGAATGTGGGCATCTACAAAGTGCTATTGAGGAAAACGTTGAGAAGCAAAACTCTGATAAGACGAGTCGGTTCTCAGCTATCCGCGTTTATTTCAGTGAGGTTGTCGAAGACGTCATTGATCGTAAAGCGTTGCTCAGTGTGTCACCGAATAAAGAGGGGCATTTAGAGTTCAAGGCTGAGATCCTTGATGGCTCCGGCAACGCTACAAGTGCGGACACTGGTCATACTTACAGAAAATTGCTTTGTATAGCATTTGATCTTGCCGTTTTGCGTGCTCATCTGGACGAGAAATTCCCACGCTTTGTATACCATGATGGAATTTTTGAGTCACTGGATGATCGAAAAAAGGAAAATTTATTGACCGTAATTCGTCAATATGCCGACCTAGGCTTGCAGCCAATCATCACCCTGATTGATTCCGATTTGCCACCTCGCGCCGATAGTGAACCTGTGTTTACGTCACAAGAAATTGTTGTGACTCTGCATGACGAAGGCGATGAAGGTCGGTTGTTTAAGATGTCCTCGTGGTAATGAGGATATTTTCCACGCTTATAGCCTGAATCGTTAAGCAATGCATGGACGGGTTCTTCATGCCGTCGCTTCTCTGGTAAGCTAGTTCGATTGACTATGTGCATAGCTTAAGAAAATCGAAACGGAATTCCTTCCGTATGAAATGCGGAATTTCATTCCTATGACACGGATTTGAAGGAGGGAGCGATGGCAGGACGACCGAAGAGATCAACGATAGACGTGATGAGAACCAGGCTATGGCTGGCCGAAATGCTGCGTGTGACCGGCACGGAAAATCTGAATCAGTTGGGCGATCTTCTGGAGGACGTGGACGCCAAGAAGATGCTGTATCGGTACGCGAAAGGTGTCGACGTCGTCTCCGGGAAGATGCTGGCGGAAGTCGAGGCAAGGGTGGGGCAGTGCGGTTTGCACTACGCGAATGTCAGAAGAACGCAGTGCGGTCGGCGTCGTTTATCTCAACAAACCGCTAGTTCAACAGGACCACAAAGCCCGCTTGCTCAGCCTTCCCACCGGTGCAGGGAAATCAAGAGTTATATTGACGCTTGCTCACTACGCGCCACAGCATAAGCGTGAAGTTTGCCCTTCCGATTTAGAGGGAATTGCGCTATGGGCAAGTTCACATCTGATATGATTCCCTACTTATTATACCCATAAGGCAGGATCAGGAATTACTCATGAAAGTATTATTTGATACTAAGAAAGTACAAAAACTGGGGCGTATATCGCTCTCTGAGCAGCTCCTTCGAAATGCTGGGATGCAAGAGGGGGACCCTGTTAACATCTATTTCGATGCGTCCACGAAATGCATAGTCCTAGAACGCGCAGACAAGGAAGCTGCAGGATCTAGCGACGACGGTGTGCAAGTTAAAAAAACACGGAGGAAGGCATGAGTGCAACGCCAAACGAACGCTTTTCAGGACATGAGTCCTTTGTTTGCCGGTACGGTTGGCTTCCCAAGGTGCACCGCGCGGTTCAAAGCGATCCGGCGATCATTAAGAATGAAGAAGGTGCGATGCAAGCGCTAGGCATTGGTCGCAATATGGTGAAATCTCTCCAGTTCTGGGCGGAATCTGCGGGTGTTATCGGAACGAACGGTCAAGGTGGGCATACCTCCGGACCACTCGGTAGCCTACTGCTTGCTTGTGGCGGGCGGGATCCGCATTTGGAATCACTTGAATCGCTTTGGCTTATCCATTGGCGTTTAAGCACCAACGCCAATATGGCTGCCTGGAACTTGGTGTTTGGTGAAGCAAAGCTAATTCGATTCGAGCGCACAAGGCTAATTGCAGCACTTGCCGACCGCGGTGCGAAGCTTGCACGCGCCTTGGCACCTAGTACGCTTGAGCAGCATGCCTCTATTTTGATCAACAGCTACCTGCCTTCCGCCAGGAGCGGTGACGATACCTCTTGGTGTCCATTGCAAGACTTGGGTGTGCTCAAAGCGTCCAAGACCGAGGATGGGCGAACCGTCTATAGCACTGATGTTGGCTCTCAGATTGGACTTACTCCACGCGCTTTCGCGATCGCGCTCGTCGACTACGTGGCAAGCCATGGTAAAGGCGAGTGGACTGTTGACTTGCACTCGGTGCTAAAAGGCGAGTTTAGTCCAGGCCTAGTTTTCCGTTTGGATGAATATCAGTTGCGCGAATTTATTCAGGCCTGCGTTGACGGAGTGCTGAAAAATGCATTGAGATTTGTTGATACTGCTGACACCCAAAGTTTGGTGCTGCAGCCGGAAGAATTAAGCCCAGAGTACCGTGCATGGGCCAAGGTAGAGGCACAAGAATATGTCTGAAAAGATCATCGATTACATTCCTTTGGATGGACGTCATACTCGGTCTATTGCTTTAGACCGTGATCTGTTGGATGCGAAGGCGCTGGAGCAGTATGTTGTTACGCCAAACAGTCTCGGCGCACTGCGACAGATCAGCACCGGCCTATTGACTGGCCAAGCGCAACGCGCGTGGAAGATCGTGGGGCCATATGGAAGCGGAAAGTCTGCATTTGGCATCCTGCTTGCACAGCTCTCGGCCGGAAAAGCAAACTTCCCAGCTGCAGCAAAGGCGCTAAATGCCGTCTCGCCCAAAATTGCAAAAGCCTTTGTTGATTCAAACCGATTCCCAATCGCTGTTGTGGGTTCAAGGGTCTCCTTCGGAACGGCTTTCGCTAGCTCCGTTAATGATGCGCTCACCTCGCTTGGAAAGAGCAAGTCAGCACAGAAGCTCCGTAAGAAGCTGAATTTTCAGGCCGGTACATATTCCGACAGGCCCTTAAATGCGGCTATTGGCGAAATGGCGGGTGATCTGGCAGAAGCTGCAAAAGCGCTTGGGCTTGATGGCGTGATTTTATTAATCGACGAGGTTGGTAAGTTTGTCGAGCATGCTGCACTCTATCCAGAACACGGCGACCTCATCGCACTCCAACAGATCGCCGAATATGCGTGTAAGTCTGACGACGACAGTGTCGCCGTCGTGGCGATGCTACACCAGCACTTTGCGAGCTACGCGGCGGGTGTTGGGCGCGCGCTTGGGGACGAATGGCACAAAGTTGCAGCTCGCTTTGAGGAAATTCCATTCGATGAACCTGTGGAACGCTATGCACACTTTGCCAAGCAAG
This sequence comes from Pseudomonas sp., assembly GCF_026224925.1. GTDB lineage: Bacteria > Pseudomonadota > Gammaproteobacteria > Pseudomonadales > Pseudomonadaceae > Aquipseudomonas. Next base: position 8,655 of record NZ_JAMFRV010000017.1, read on the forward strand.
CATTTGCTGAAGGAGACCTGACGCGCAACAAGCAGATAGTCACCGCAGCTCGTAAAGAGTACTCGCGGGCTGTAAAGCAGAGCGTACTTCGTGCGCCTACCGCCGCAGATAAAGAGCTTTTTGACAGAGCGGAGAGTTTATATCCGTTGCATCCGCTGGTGTTAGGAGCGGCTGCTACTATTTCCAAACGTTACGGACAAAGTGAGCGCTCCTTCCATGCCTTCTTGTATGGCGGAGAGTCGTTTGCGATGCGAGATTTTGCTCAGCGATCAGATGCATCTGCCGACTCGTGGTATCGCGTTCAAGATCTCTACGACTACCTCGCTCACGGCAATGAGCTGCGATTCCGAGAGCTTGATGCTGAGCGGAAGTGGTCCTTTGCCAACGCGGTAATCGAACAGCAAAGTGCCAATGAGTTAGCGGGTAAACTACTTAAAGCGATTGCCGTGTTCGAGCTTGTTAAGGCGAACTTGGGATTACGTGCTGATGTGGAGACACTGGGCTGGGTCATAGGTGAGTCGGATTCTGTTGCTGTTGTCGCTGCGCTGACGCAGCTCACTGAAGCAGGCATCTTGGTCAAGCGCCACAAGCAGGCCGAATATGCCTTCGCTGTATCCAGCGCTATCAACGTTGAAGCCCTGTACGAAAAAGCGGCTCGATCAGATGAGAGTGAGCTGATGGTAAAAGGCACAATGGCCGCCTTAGCTCAGAAGCTCGTGGTCGCCAACAGGCACTACGATGAGACCGGAACTATTCGTACGGTTTCTACAGTAGTTGGTACTCTAGGGCAATGGCCGGTTGTACCTTCTGCGAAAGATGATGCTGTACAGGCTGACGCCTGGATTAAGTTGGTACTTCTCAACGGCGAAGCAGAGCAAATCATGCAATGCGAGAAAAAATTTGCTGAAGAGCCTGCTTCGTTGACGTTGCATGCGTATCTGAGCCTGTCGGCGGAGGGACGCGCTGCACTTTCTGAATATGCAATCTGGACCTCCATCGCTCGCGAAATAAACGTGAAGAGTCTTGATCCTTGGACCTCACGCTATGTGGATTCACGCGTTACTAAAGCGAGCGAAGATGTTGAGAGACTAGTCCTTTCGGCACTTACTCCCATAGAAGGACGCACTGGTCCCATTTATTGGCACTGCGCGAATCCAATAGAGAATAGCGCTGGGATGAATCAGAGTCAGGTCGCGTCTTGGTTGTTTGACCATGTGTATAGCAAGGCTCCTCAAATTATCAATGAGCTGATCAATAAGGATCGGCCAACTTCTGCAATCGTGTTGGCGCGTCAGCGGCTGTTCGAGGTGCTGCTTGGCGGGGATACCACTCGCCAAATTTGCGCGGATCATGAGTATCCGCCCGAGCGTCTCATCCATTCTACTTTGCTTAAGCAAACGGGTATCTGGAGCGAGACCGGGACTGGATGGGTGCTGAGCAATCCGGCTGTGGTGAAGGGAAATCAAAATATATCAGTCGTATGGGCGGAAATTTCTCGTGTGCTGCAAAAGCCCGCACAACTCACATTTGCCGATCTACTAGAAGCTCTTTCGGCACCGCCGTTTGGTGTTCGCAACGGGCCGGCAGGAATCTGGGCGGCTTTATATCTAATCGTTAACCGCAACCGGTGCGCCATGTTTGAGCGCGGTTCGCTTGTACTCGAGCTCACAGTGGAACACATCATGCGGATGTATAAAAATCCGCAGGCGTTCACGGTCCGAGAGCTCGCCAGTGAAGATGCCAGCAAACGACTCGTCAGCGACTGTCAAGAGGTACTCTCTGCGATAGGTTGCCAGACAAGCGCCGATCCGTCGTTCTTGGAGATGACGCGCGTGCTGTATCGCTGGTTTGTAAGACTGCCGGACTTTACCAAGGCTACTGCCAGGATTGGTAAGGATGCAGCAATCGTGAAAACCATCATCAGCAAGTCGACGGATCCTATTGCCTTATTGACTCAAACGCTGCCTAAAGCGCATACAGATTCGAAGTCTAAGTCCACTTTTAAAGAGTGGTTGACTGCGGCATTGACGGATCTCGGCATGGCGCATAGACGCCTGCAAGACGAGGTGGCGAACGAATTGAGTAAAGGCTTCGGAATACCAGGCACACTAAACCGTATTCGTACCCAACTGCAAAATGAATGCACACGCGAGGCGGCAACGCTTGCGGATGCCGACCTTAGAAGTTTCATCTTGCGTTGCACCGACGTTGTTCTTACCGATGAGAAATGGTTGGATTCGGTCGGTAGTCTTATCGCCCATCGTCCGTTGGATGCTTGGCAGGACGACACCTTAGCCAAATTCCAAGATCAGCTTACCGAGCTATGTGGTCGCTATCGTCGTTGGATGCAGTTGGTAATGAAACGCGGCGTCGCCCCGCGTGCTTCTGAACGATTTGTTGGCTTAACGCTTACGATGCCTGGTGGAGAGGAATCGTCTGTATTTGTTGCCCGCAACGAGGTGTCAGACTCGATTGCGGAGAGCGTCTTAGCACTCGTTGAAAAATCCGCCAACGGAGATAGAAATGCCGCAGCGGCGGCCCTAGTGCATGCGTTACTGCAATTGCAAATTGAAGCGGCAATACCAGAGAAGGAGGTTAGCAATGGCTGAACCGAAAAAAGTTAGGCATATACTTAGCTTGTCTGGAGGTAAAGACAGCGCTGCTCTGGCCATCTATATGCGTGATCGTGTGCCCGAGATGGAATACATCTTCAGCGATACAAAAAAAGAGTTACCTGAAACTTATGAGTACCTTGATCGAATCGCGAGCTACCTCGGTAAGGAGGTCGTTCATCTAAACGCGGACGTTGGATTTGATCACTGGTATGAAATGTACGGCGGCATGATTCCATCAAATCATCGGCGCTGGTGTACGCGGGCCCTAAAACTGAAACCGTTCGAACAGTATTGCGGTGACGCCGAGATTGTCAACTATGTCGGCCTTCGTGCTGAGGAGAACCGAAGCGGCTACATTAGCCATAAGCCGAATATCACGGCGGTCTATCCGTTCAAAGAAGATGGTCTGGTCCTGCGCGACATTGAAGGAATTTTGCGTGACTCGGGCGTAGGTATGCCGCCTTACACGAAGTGGGGGCGTACTCGCTCTGGATGTTATTTTTGCTTCTACCAACAAAAGATTGAATGGGTAAAGTTAAGGGAAACCTATCCCGATCTATACGAGAAGGCCAAGGAGTACGAACGACCATATGAGAAGACCGGAAACTTCTTCACTTGGAGCCAGGGTGAGAGCTTAGCCGAAATGGAACGACCTGAACGTGTTGAGCAGATCAAACGTGAACACGTGATCCGATTCGAGCGGATGAAATCACGCAAAGAGAACACCACTTTGTTGGAAATTTTCTCCGATGCTGATGCAGTTGAAGACGTCGATGAAGACGACGATCAGGGTTGTCTTGTATGTCAGCTATGAGCGTTGCCCGAGCAGTTGATATTTAGCCCAATCAATTCCAAAAATAAAAGCTATGTCATTTAAATTCAAGGCGCGCGTCTTATTGGAGCTTGGTGCTGAGCTTATTAGTTCAGACGCTGTAGCTCTGTATGAGCTCATCAAAAACGCATTAGATGCGGGTTCGGCCGAAGTGAAGGTTTCGATCTGGATAGCGATGCAGCATTCGGCATATCTTCAGTTGCGGAATATGCTGATTGCCCACCAAGAAAGCGAAGAAGCAGGTACGGATCTACGCTTTGACTCAGATCAATTTAACTCTCTCGTCCATCAACATCTAGAAGAAAAGGCGACGGATACGACGAAAAGCCGCTTCGTAGAGACCTATGGAGAGCCCTCTTCTATTGAAGATACGTTAGAGGCCTTGGATCGGGCTTATCTGGTGGGAAGCTACATCAGGGTGCAGGATACGGGCTGTGGGATGTCAGCCGAGGATCTCGAAGAAAGCTATTTGACTGTTGGAACTCCGTCACGGCTACTTGAGAAGAAGGCCGCAATCGCACAGGCTACGGATCAAGTCTCAAGGCTAAAGAACCCGGACCCTGGTGCCCGCCTTCCGCTGGGCGAGAAAGGAATTGGCCGCCTATCGGCTATGCGGTTGGGGCATTTCGTGAAGGTGGTGACAAAGAAAGAGGGTGCTACTGATTGGAATCACCTAAAGTTGGATTGGCGCCCTGTCTTTATAGATCCCACGTTAGACGCTTCTGCACTTAGTTTCCCGATTAAGTCGAAGGAATGTGATCCTGAAGACATTGAGCGGCAAGGTACGTCAATTTACATTCGAGACTTGCAGAGTGATTGGTCAGATAGCAAAGTGGCACGAATCATCAGAGCGGACTTGGCAAAGATAGCTGACCCATTTGCCAAGTTGCGTGCGAACAAATTCATTCAAGTGAAGTTTCAGGGGAAGGACTTAACTGTTCCGATCTTAGATCGTGAGCCTCTGCGTTCAGCTGACGCGATTTGTAATGCGAAATTTAGCTACGACGACAGTGGAGAGCCGGAGTTGGCCCTACATATCAACTACAAGCACTACAATCGCGAGCGCATAGATCGCCTGACTGGAGAGCATCTCCGCGGGTGTGTCCGAGAAGAGCCCAGCAAGAAGAAAAAGAAAACGCTTCTCCTTGACGCGGAGATTGTTGCAAATGCGTTGAAACACCTGGGCCCCTGGGAGCTTGAGTTCCACTGGTTCAACCGTGGACGCATTATGCGTAAGACTCCTGAGCTTTGGAACGATTCTATAAAAGACTTCTTGGGCGACTGGTCCGGTGGTTTTCTAGTATACCGTGACGGTTATCGAGTTTATCCGTATGGTGAGAGATCCGACGACTGGCTTGATCTGGATCGGAAAGCGTTGTCCTCCAGTGCCTACAAACTTAATCGTGCGCAAATGGTTGGCCGTCTGCGTATTAGTTCCATCGGTAACCCATCGTTACTCGATCAAACCAATCGCGAAGGGTTTCGTGATTCATACGACCGTGAAGCACTTATCCGGTTATTACGGTATGTAATTCTAGGCTTCTGTAAGCCATTCTTAGAAAAGGTGGCTGATGAAGTTGAGCCACCGATCGAGCAGGTGGTGGAGGACGTCCAAAATCGTCTTGGAACATCACGCGAAATAGCTGTGAACAGTCTGCTTGAGATGCAGGTACGCGTGCCAGATGAGACCGCGAACATAAATAAGGTCATGCATCATTTGGAAGAGGTCAGCGAGGCATGGGAGCGAGCAAAGCTGCGTATTGCAAGTTTCGAAGAAACCATGGAGAGCTATGTACACCTCGCCGGCGTTGGCCTTATGCTGGAATTCATCGCTCACGAATTATCTCGCGTGACACAGGATTCGTTGCTAGCGGTTTCTTCAGGTAAGTTTTCCCCTGCTGTGGTTGAAGCCCAGCTCAAGACGCTTAGCAAACGCGTTCGAATTCTTGATGAACTAAGTGTTCCTGGACGCCAAGTTAGGAAGGAGACCGAGATTTCGGAATTGGTCGAATTGCTAAGTGAGTTTCATACCGCAAAAAGCGAGCGGCATGACATTATTATCGAAGTCTTCAATAAGTCTAAAGGTCGCTTTGTAGAGTCATTGGAGCGGGGGCAGTTCCTGCAAATTCTGGACAACTTGTTTAGTAATTCGTTTTATTGGCTGATGAACCGATTTGACAACGCGGCTCAAGGTCGAATTGTGATTGAGATAGATGCTTCTCGCCGCATGGTTCGGTTTTCTGACAATGGTCCGGGCATCCCACCAGAGCGATCTGAGGATATCTTCGACCAATTCGTTACTACAAAGCCTCCTCGAGAGGGGCGTGGATTAGGGTTATACATTGCGCGTCGCTTGGCCATAGAAAATGGTGCGCGCCTCTATCTTGATACGCCAGATGCTGATGGGTTGCATCGAACGTTCATAATCAATTTTACAAAAGAATAAATCGTAAAGCTAGGGGTGGATGTTGGAACTACTTAATGCGTTGGTGCTGGACGATGCGTTTGCTCCGCCAGGAGCAGGGGCTGTCACAGGAGAGGACAAGAACGATTGGATCGATTTCGTTGCCAATGATGCGCAGGCGCAGGCGGTACTGCTTGCAGCATTCTCGGCAATGAAAGCGGTGAATATAGATGCATTGCTTGAGGAACTAATAAGTGATCACAAGCACATCGCGACACTTTGGGATCATCATGAATCCAATACTTTGGCCGATGCCAATTTAGTATTGCTGTTCAAGACATACTCTCTCAATCGAATGGGAAAGCTCGAGAAGCCGCTGGCTGTATGTGAGGCACTTCAGAGTTTCGTTAAGAAAGAGCGATTGAGGACCGTTTGGCAAATCGAAGATATTGTGGGAGAGACAGATCAAGTAGATGTGGCTTTCATCGATTTTTTCCTTGATGATAATGAGCAAGAGACCGCTGCGCTTCAACGAATCCGAAACTACAAAGAACATCTGACCAAAGTGAAGCTATTATTCTTCATGTCGTCGCGTGCCTCAATTGAAGTGCAACAATCCGTGAGGAGCATCCTCGGCAAGCGGACTGCCTTCTTTGAAGTAATGACTAAAACCGACGTGAATGCAGAATTTGTTCTGGCACGAATCCGAGAACGACGCGCGACATATCTGGGTAACAAATCTCTGGAAGACATTGTGCTCGGACTGGCGGACGCCACACGTACTGCTGCAGAAGAATTTTGGCAGCAGTGCGATGATCTCGAGGTGCATGATTTGAGACTGCTGAACTTAGCACGGCTGGCGGCTGAGGGCGAATCAGTTTCCGCTTACTTGACGTGGTTGGCTTCTGAATCTATTGCCTCCAAGATTCGTCGGATTTACTCAGAAAAGCCTCCAAAAACGCTACTGGATAGCGGAAAAATCTCTATCTCCGGCCAGGCAAAGCAAAGCAAAGTTTTATTCGAATTGTTCTCGGACGTGGTATTTGGCCCTAGCCAAGCTGCGGGGAGTCATCTACAGTTTGGCGAAATTTTAGTACCTAAGGTGCAGCGCAATCGTGCATCTAAAGCACTTGAGTTAAGGCGCAAAGCCTCGACACACGCGAAGTCAAAAGTAATGGGGCGCAATCGGCTTTGGGAAAATCTGCGTGAAACGGCAGAGTATGATAAATCTATAACACCGCATTGGCATGCGCCCGATCGCTATCTTTTGATTCTGACTCCGGCATGTGACTTGGTGCGCTGCTCTCCTTCAAAAAGTGTCCTGTGCGTGGTTGGCGTTGGTGAAGATTTGGACAGTCTTAAAGACCAAGTTTCGGACAAGCTATATGGAAAGCATAAGCAGGGGCTACGCCATCTATTGAATGCAAAAGGGCCAGGATCTCCCGTGTTGATCACCTGGCAGAAAGATCAAACGTTTATGCTATCTGTGAGGGAGTTGCTCAGCGGAACGTATCGCAGGGTTGCACAAATGAATGAGCTATATGCACATGAGGTAAAGGAGGAAGTGCTGAGGCAACTTGGGCGAGTTGGTACTCAAATTGACCCGCCACCGCCCTTTGCGTTACATGCTCAGCTCCGATGGAAGGCTTCAAACAACAGCGCAACTATGACGGTTGCTAATACTCAGAAAGACAGTTTCTATTCAGCAGTACTTTCTTACGCAGAACAGGATGACGACAAGTTTCCGGTTGTGATTCTTTCTGATGAGTTTCGGCAATGGGCGACAAATTCTATTCATGCAAGCCTCAACGGCCAGCCGGCTCATACCAAGTTGAAGAAATGCCTCGATCTGCTGGAAAATACGTCTCTCTTTACACTTAAGAAAAATCTAGCTCATAAAGGTGATTTACAAGTTCGGCTCATAGATGAAGGAACTGACAACGAAGGTTCATTTGTGGTTGACATTGCACTAAGTCTCTAACGTGGAGATGATTGGGGGCTTATTTGCGTTGAGACGCAGCTGTAGAAGGCTGCGAATGGGGGAAGTCTATTGTCCCAGGTTCTTCTTTTTAATTCAATCACTGTGAAATGAAAAACTACGTCGTTCATTGAAAAGGCGGAATAGCTAATGATTAGACCTTCAAATTATTGGCACCGGCTTAAGCGAATTCTACTGAGGCGGCAACCAAGCGGACCGGTGGATAGCTCCGATGTGACCATCGAACAGGCAATCGAAATCTTTCGTGTGGCACCTGAAAAGTACTTCGTGCACCCTAGAATGCATACCCCATATTGCTGGGATGCCGGCAGTCCGGGATTTGGCGGGATCAACTCTCTTGAGAGCGCTGATGTACTTGTCGAAGGCCACATTCTTGCACATCTGCGAAACGTTCAAATTAGGGACGGAATTGCCACGGTTGGGCACTTTGCGGTCGCGGATCAGAAGCTAGAAGGTCTTGGCGTTGGTCAAGTCCTTGCCTGCTGCATGGCGCAAATGCTGATCAGTCATCATGGGGTTCGTTCGATCATTTTCGAAGAAAACAGTACCCGTTTTGAAGAGGCTGGGTATGCGCGGTTCTTCACGTCTCTGGGAGCACGTCAGCTTGAGAGGCGTCCATTTTGGGATAGCGCAGATAGGCCTCGTTTTGAATGGGCCATTCGCGAATTACCGAATGGCCGTTTTGAATGACTCAGCAAAACCATACAAGTAATATCAGGTAATACGCTTCCATCGATAGATATGTACCCAGCTGTACTTGGCGTATCGTAAGTAACTTGTTACCCCACAAATTATTAGGGTATCCGAGTTTGGAGTCATTTCTCATGTGCCCGTGAGTCGGATCACTTTTATGACAACAGGGATCAGCGGGGAGTATCACACGCCATATGGCACCAGCGAATTCGCCCGCACCAGACGCAGGACTGCAGATCTTATTCGACGGGCAGTATCGATTAAGGGGCGGCCTTTACGAATAGCCACTAAAAATACCGCAATTTCGGATCTGGTTCGTTCTGGCTGAAATGTAAGCATGATAGACTTAGTTGAGCTTGATTAATTCAGAGTGCTAGTATGTTTCATTCGATTGAAGACATATCGTAAAATTTCATTGCATAAATGATGCCCACGATTAATAAAATAAAAGATGGAAAAAAATTTTACCGACCTCATTGTCGAAATAAATGAAATTACGCAAGGCAATGACCTATTGCGATCGTTAATGTTGAATAATTTCTATGAAAGTCTTCCTGGAAATATCAGAAATAATTTTAAGATCGTTTTAAATAAATTCTATTTCTTGCTCAAAAATAAGCGAGACTGGATATGCGGCCATAATGGTTGCGAAAATGAATCATGTTATTCTCATGATATATCAGAAGGAATTTTTTTGAAAACCATTTCAGATAGTGACTCAATGGTTATTACTCTGAAGCGGGATATGAAAAATAGCCCAATATCATTTATTGAACAATCAATTCATATAAGAAATGCCACAAATTTTCCCGGTTATTGCTCATTTCATGACGAGCTTTTATTTAGAGATATTGAAAATAAACCCGCTGTGCTCGATGAACTTTTTGTCAATAAACAATGCTTGAGAAGCGCAAGAAGGAGAAAATTTGAAATTGAGTTTCAGATGAAATCGGGAAGCGAATTTATTGCTTCGGTTCCTGGAGATCTTATTGAGATTGAGGAAATAAAGTCCGCAATAAATTATATCAAAAAGAAAATAGAGGCACTTGAAGAGAGCCTTGATCGTATAAATAAAATTTACGATAAAATAAAATCAGGAATTGAATCTTCAAGGTTTGAAATTCAAGTTGTGGAATTTAAATCAAAAAAATCAGGATACTATTTTAGTACTTGTCTTGATTTGAGCAGCGAGAAAGACGATTTTCCTTATATTTTATTTATTTTCAAATTTGATTTTGGGCTTGAGCCAAGGGCGTTTGCATGCATTTTGAAAGATAATAAATCTATTGATTTAAAAAGGGATATTGAATCTAATCTGTCAAATTTATTCATGCATGCTTTTTATGAGGAAAAGGAAAAATTGGTATTTTCGAGAAAATTTGCTGAAAAATTAAGTGGCATTGGAAAAGGTATTTTGTATAGGGATGCAGATCTTTATATACTTACGTCGATCGAGAAAGCAATATTGCAGAGTGAGTTTTTTTAATTAAATATTTTTAAAAAATAAAATTGATGAGCTGTCCGGCGCCTATAGATTATTCGGAAGCGATTGGCCATCTTGTGAAATTTGATTGGTATATCTGATTTTATTATGATGTGTTTTTTTGATCGGGCGGCTGAAGGTCTTTGCGAATACGTTCAAGTAATCCCCATAGATCCCTTGCTTTGTCCCAATCTTTATAGCGTGCCAACTCAAAAATCCAAATACTAAAGAACGGAAGTAAATTAAGGTAGGCAGCGTCAAGTATTTCTCCGGCAGGTTTGGTTGACGTTGTTTTCCATAATCCTCTTGCTGGTATTTCATTTGTTCGCCAATCACAATTTTCAACCCGTCCAACTTCGCGATATATGAGATTAGCTTTCTGTATTTCCACATGCGGTTTTACGATAGAGTAAAATTTTTCGCGAAGTGCTTTCCGATTTTTTGAACACTGCTCCATGTTCCATATCATTATCGGCGGACCAATATGGACTTCGTCATTAGGGGCGTCATCAATTTCGAGCGGGTCTGGTTCCCCATCAAAATGGACGGTAATTTTCTTTCGATCATGATCAGTAATGAAGGCTTCAGCCATTTGTTGGGTGCAATATAGGCTAATACTGCAATCTGTCATGTCGAAAGATGCGTAGAATAATGGAAGATCTAACTCATACAGCCACTTGACCTCATCCTCAGCATACTCGATGCTAGTGACGCTTGAGGATTTGATTTGAACGAAAATAGAGTCTTCCGCAATAAGTCGATGTTTATCAAATTCTCTATGTAATGTTACAACTGCATCAATGCCGATATCTTCCGTGCGAGGAATAGGCGCGACCAGGGCGACTTGTTGTAAAAGAAGAAGTGCCGTCGCTTCTGCTAAGTCGCCAGATCTCAGGTTGGTGCCGCGAAAACTAGGCATTTGAATAGTCCTTAATATGTAGGTTGTTGTCTGCGTGCGATGAAGTGGCCTATGAGAGCCGACCGTTGCGAAATCCTAAGTATGGACCTTTGAGTAAGCCTTCCCAAGTACCAGATAGACTTTGTCGTAGCGTTGGCTTCAGACCACGTGTGTGACACTGGCGACATTAATGCGCTTCGCGACAGCGATCATTGGCTCCGCCCATACTAGGTCAAATGGCTTTTCGCGTGTTATTACGGCGGCCTTTTAGATTGATGATCCTGGTAGCTCCATCCCATACAACCGACGGAACATTGATAGGGCAAAAGTGTCAGTCATCCCGGAGATATAGTCGGTCGCACCCAGCAAACGTTGGTACGGAGACGCACCTTGACTGAATTGCTTGGGTACTATTTCCGCGATCTTCTTTTCCACGGGGCTTCGGTCAGCCTCCGGTGTGAACAATGCGGGTACGACCTTGCTAAGTAGGCCTCCCAGGATTTCAAATCCCGCAGCCTCTATTTCAAGTACTGCAGGAGTTGTGTAGATGCGCGATATGGATATCTGCTTAATGGCCGCTAACTGTGGGGCGAATTTGCATCTACTAACGAGATCTTCTTCGAACTGGCCATCCATGATTTTGGCGTAGCTGTCCTTGAATACTTCGACGACTGATTCAATTATGTTGCCGATAGCGCGAGCACGGAGGTATTCCACCTTGCCGGAATTGCTGTCGATCTGGCGATAGGACGCGCTTTCAGATTTTCCTGGAGGGAATGCGATCGAGGCGAGGAGGTCATGGGCTTGATCGAATGAGATGCGGCCGAGGCGATGTCCATCCTCGAGATCGACGATGTTGTAGCAAACATCGTCTGCGGCCTCCATTAGGAATGCAAGGGGATGACGACTGAACGCCCCATCTCCTTTTTGTACCAGGCCTACGCCCTCTGCTACCGCTATGAAGTTTTCTGCATCGTCAGCGCAGTAACCGAACTTCTTTTCGCTAATTTTCTTCGATTTCGGGAGGTCCGAAGGACGAGGATATTTTCCGAATGCTGCGAGAACGGCATAGGTGAGTTGAAAGCCGCCATGGTTGTGGGTATTCTGGAGGCGAGTGATCAGTCGAAATCCTTGTGCGTTGCCTTCGAAGCGAAGAAAGTCCTGGCGTTCGCGTTCACCAAATTCCTTAAGGTACAGTGCCCCCTTTTCGTTGAACCAATACTGGATCGCAGTTTCACCTGAATGCCCGAAAGGTGGATTACCGATGTCGTGCGCTAGGCAAGCGGCTGCAACGATGTTTCCGAAATCTTGTGGATCCATTTGCAGGCTGCTTTCTTTTTCGCAGATGAATTGGCCGCACTGCATCCCGAGTGATCGACCGACAGAAGAAACTTCGATACTGTGGGTGAGCCGGGTCCGAACATAGTCACTGTCAGATAACGGGAAGACTTGCGTCTTGTCCTGAAGGCGCCGGAAGGCGCTTGAGTAGACCAGGCGATCCCAGTCTTTCAAATATTCAGTGCGCGTACCAACGTCCGTGTGTTCATCCTCTCGGCCGAGGCGCTTGGTTGAAACAAGGCGCTGCCAATCCATTGCCATACAGTCTCCCCATCGCCTAATTGGCTTTTTATTTCGGAAGTACGCCTCTGCCTCTGCGATTTTCTTGAACGTGTCGTAGTCCGCACCATTTGCGGTGCGAATTATGAAATCACGCATCTCCTCCGCAGAAGGTTGAGGTCAAAATCGAAGAAATCCTTGAGCTCCACCTCAAGTTCCGTCCGGATGCGCTCAAGCGTTGCAGTTGTTGGAGTAAAACGCCGGAGGTAATGTGGGCGTTTTGCGTCAACTATTTGAAATATTTCGCAACTATTCTGATAACCTACACAAAATCAAACATCAATATTCCCCGCCCTCAGCGCATTATTTTCAATAAACGCCCGGCGCGGCTCCACATCATCGCCCATCAGCGTCGTGAAAATCTGATCCGCCGCGATCGCATCCTCGATCTGTACCTTCAACAAACGCCGCACGGTCGGATCCATCGTCGTTTCCCACAGCTGTTCAGGATTCATCTCGCCAAGACCTTTGTAGCGCTGTTTCGAGACCGTGCGTTCGGCTTCGTCGCGCAACCAGTTCATCGCGTGGTGGAAGTCGTCGACAGCTGATTCCTTCATGCGCTCGCCTTCGCCGCGGCGCACGAAGGCGCCTTCGCCGATCAGGCCCTGGAACGTGGCCGCTGCGCTGGCC
>NZ_JAMFRV010000018.1 GCF_026224925.1 Pseudomonas sp.
CTTCGCGAACAAGTTCGCTCACACCGGGATTTGGGCCGATCTGAAGACAGGCAAAAAAATACCCGGTCCTCATCACAAGGCCGGGCATTTTTGTCAGGGCTGTTTACTTCGGCTGTAACTGTTCGCGCAGGGCCTTCACGTCAGCGCTGGAAACCGCTGGCGCCGCATTGCCCCAACTGTTGCGCACGTAAGTGAGGACGCTGGCAACGTTGTCGTCGGTCAGCGTACCGCCCAGCGATGGCATGGCCGGTGCGGTAGGTGCCGCATCAGTGGCCCCGGCACGGCTACCCGTCAAAACCACGCGGATCAGCGACGATGCGTCGTCGTTGTTAACCAACGGCGCCATGGCCAGTTTCGGGAACAGGTTCTCTGCGCCTTCACCGTTGCCCACGTGGCACGCCGAGCAACGATCAGCATAGATCGCCTTACCCGCCACCATCGCTGCATCAGTAGCAGCCAGGGCTTTCGGTGGGTTAGTCGGTTTCGCGCCATCCTTGAGGAACACCGCCACGGCCATCAGATCGTCATCCTTCCAGTGCTGCGAAGAGTGATCGACTTCTTCAGCCATAGGCCCGGAGGCGATGTCGAAGCGGTTAGCACCGGTTTTCAGGTACTTGACGATGTCATCTTCAGTCCAGCTGCCGATACCACTGTGGCTGTCAGCTGTGATGTTTGGCGCGACCCAACCCTGCAAGTTGCTGCCAGTCAGGAATTGATCGTTTTTGTCACCACCGATAAGGTTTTTCGGCGTGTGGCAGGTGCCACAGTGACCCAAGCCTTCGACCAGATAGGCACCCCGGTTCCATTGCTCGGACTTCTTCGGATCAGCCTTGAACTCGCCTTGTTCAAAGTTGATCAGGTTCCACCCAATCAAGCTGGTACGTACGTTGAAAGGGAATGGCAGCTGATTGGTTTCGACCGGATTGCTCACCGCATCAAGCGTCTGCAAGTAAGCCCAGATGGCCTGATTGTCCCGAACCGTGACCTTGGTGTAGGCAGTGAACGGCATGGCACCGTACAAACGCTTACCGTCCAGACCATGCCCTTTGGACATGGCGTTCTGGAAGTCGTCAAAACTCCAGCGCCCGATGCCGCTGACCGGGTCCGGGGTAATGTTGGCACCTAGCAGCTTGCCGAACGGCGTATCAAGGACCACGCCACCGGAAAACGCCGGCTTGCCGGGCAAGGTGTGGCAGGCGGCGCAGTCGCCAAGAGTGGTCAGGTAGCGACCTTTCTCCACCAGGTTGTAAGAGTCAGCGCCGGAGGCACCGTGTGCGACGTTCAGTGCAAGACCGAGAACGCCAACGCACATCGAAAGAAGAGTCTTCATACGCTGAGCATCTCCCCAGGGCGTTTCAGGTAACGGGTGCGAATTGCATCTGCCGCCTTGAACGCCAGTGCAGCAACGGTACCGGTTGGGTTATAGCCAGGGTTCTGCGGGAAGGCTGAAGAGCCGACCACGAACAGGTTCGGCACGTTCCACACTTGCAAGTACTTATTGACC
>NZ_JAMFRV010000206.1 GCF_026224925.1 Pseudomonas sp.
ACGGCGTCGTGGACGATGGCGTTACCTTTACCAACAATCAAGGAGGTCACCAGGCTTACCAGGCATCCAATGGAGCGTTGGGGAGCAGCAAGTGGGGCTTTTTCGTGAACGAAGACCTGGGGGGCGGCTACAGTGCGGTGGCGCGCCTTGAAAATGGCTTCGATGTGAATACCGGGAAGTTCAACAACGGCGGCCGCGAGTTCGGGAGGCAGTCCTATGTGGGTCTTGGCAGTCCCTTTGGATCGATCCTGCTCGGGCGGCAATATGACCTCGTGCTGGATTCCTTGCTTCCGCTGTCGGGCGCCCTCAAATTCGCCGGCATTCTGGGCACGCATGCGGCAGACGTCGACAACATGTGGGGCGATTACTCGCTCAGCAATTCGATCAAATATGTGTCGCCAGTCTACGCGGGCCTAAAGGTATCGGCTTTGTTCAGCTTAGGTGGGGTGGCGGGCGATTTCGCTAATGGCCGCAAGGAATCAGTGAGCGTCAGCTATGGCTATAACGCACTCAGCGCAAGCGCTGTGTTTTCGCGCGTAAGGAACCCGAGTACATCCATCTACGATGCCACGGCGAATCCGGTTGCCGGCACGACGTTCGTCAATCCAATCACGAATCCAACTTTTAGCGGATATACCTCCGCTCAGACCTTGCAAGTGGCAGGGGCCGGGGTGAACTACAAAATCGGGGCGGCACAGCTCGGATTTATTTACACCAATACCCGCTTTGAAGACGTCATTCGCACATCGTCGACGCCTTTTTCGGGGACTGCGACCTTCAATAACTT
The DNA here is from genome assembly GCF_026224925.1 of Pseudomonas sp. GTDB lineage: Bacteria > Pseudomonadota > Gammaproteobacteria > Pseudomonadales > Pseudomonadaceae > Aquipseudomonas. Next base: position 788 of record NZ_JAMFRV010000206.1, read on the forward strand.
CGAGGCTCTTGGCACCTATAACATCACACCAGCGTGGTTGATGGGTGTCTCGTACGACTATACGAAAGCTCAAACCGCGAAATATAGCCAGGTAAATTTCGGCACTGAGTATTCGATCTCGAAGCGCACTTTGTTTTACGTCATCACCGCCTGGGAGCATGCAATCGGCACGGATTCGACAGGCAAACAGGCAGTCGCTGCGCTGTCATTTCTGACGCCCTCAAGCACCGCAAACCAGGTCGCTGTTCGTGTTGGCGTGCGTCACACGTTTTAGTATGAAGATTTGCTGCACAAAGGCCGGCTTTTCCAAAAGCCTTTGATTGATAAGGGTTTACCCGCTTAAAAGCGCTATAAGACACACTTGGCTTGACACGGGATTTTGGATCCAAGATATTGGACGCATTAATGATTGGCCCGGTAGTCGCTGTTCAAAATTGTTCAGCGATTCCTTCACTGCGGAGTCTTTATGTCACCAATAGCAGCGCGGCTTGAGCGGCTCCCGTTCAGCCGCTTCCACCTCATACTGCTCATCATGGGCGGTCTGGGGTTCATGTTTGAAGCAGTTGATGCCGGCATCATCGCTTTTATTCTTCCCGTGGTACGCGTTAAGTGGCACCTGACCAGTTTTGAAACTGGCATCCTCGGCAGCAGCACCTACGTAGGCTTTTTAGTGGGTGCGCTATTTGCCGGATTGCTTGGCGATCGATTCGGTCGCAAGGTCGTCATGATGTGGGCGCTGACGTTTTTCTGCGTGCTTACGTTTGCCAATGCGTTTGTAAATGACTGGCACACATTTGCTCTGCTGCGCGCGATCTCGGGCATCGGCATGGGTGCTGAAGGCGCAATCATCGCCCCCTTCCTTGTCGAGTTTGTGAGCAACCGCTATCGCGGCGCTTTCACTGGCGCACTCGCTGGATTTTTCTCCTTCGGCTTCGTTGCCGCAGCACTGATTGGCTACTTTGTGATTCCCTCAGCCCCGAAGGTTGGCGCATTTCGCTGGTAATCGTCTCATTGCCCGTCGTCGTTCTGCTGTGGTGGCGCCGTTCGTTGCACGAATCACCGCGCTGGTTGGAAATGCGTGGGCGGCACGACGAAGCGGATGCAGTTGTCTCCGACATCGAACGTCGTATTGAACGCTCTGGCGTGACACTGCCGCCGGTTGTTCCGGTCCCCGGGTACATTTTCGAGGCTCGGGAGCCGGGGTCTTTCTTTAGCAATCTGAAGCTTCTTTGGAAGCCGCCTCTCGCCAGGACGACTGCCATGTCCTGGTGTTTGTGGCTCGCCGTCACTTTCTGCTCGTACGCATTCTTCGTGTGGATCCCGGGTCTGCTGGTGGCGAGCGGCATGACAATTACGAAGAGCTTCTCCGTGTCGATCCTGATTTATTTGGCGCAAATTCCGGGTTACTACTCTTCTGCCTTCTTCTGCGAGAAGATTGGCCGCAAGGCGACGATCGTCACCTATATGGGTCTTGCCTGCCTCGCCGGCATCTGGTTGGCGTACGCGCAGGGCGACACTGCCGTCGTGAGCGCGTCCATCTTCATGTCGTTCGCGATGAACGGTGTGAATGCTGGTGAATATGCTTATACGCCCGAAGTCTTCCCGACGCATCTCAGGGCTACGGGCATGGGAACGGCGTCCGCGTTTGGCCGAATCGGCGCGATCTGCTCGCCAATGCTGGTGGGTTACATCTATCCGATCTGGGGCTTTGCAGGCGTATTTGGAATGACCACCGTTATCTTGATGGTCGGAGCCCTCGCAGTGATCTTTCTTGGCGTGTCAACGAGCGGAAAAACGCTGGAACAGATCACGGCGGATGAATACGGTGTCGGTGACGAGCATGCTGGAAGCCTCCCAGCAGCGAAGGCGAGGGTGTAGATATGATTGAAGCCCGTTCGATGTCGACCATTAGCTCGCTAGCATTTTCATTGCATCGGGGCGAAGCGGTTGAGACCTTCTGGAAAGAGTTGGATCGTGGCTTGCAGGATGTGTTTGGCCACAAACTTTTCACGGTGCTCGCGTACGACGCTTCGAGCGGGCTGCTGGGTCGTGTGTATAGCACGCAGCAGCAAATCAACCCGGTGGGTGGCCGAAAGCGTGTGACCAGGAGCGCCTGGACGAAGCAGGTGCTTGAAGACGGAAGGATTTTTCGCGGGGCAACGCGCGAGGACATTAAGTCGGTCTTCTCTGATTACGAGGTGTTGTGGTCAATCGGCTGTGAGAGTGTGTTGAACATCCCGATCCGTAAGCAAGGAATCGTTATGGGCTCGCTCAATCTCCTTGATGGTGCGGGGCACTATGACGAAGCGCGCATCGAGCTGGCCTACATATTTGCTCAGCTCGCGGTCATCCCGTTGGAAGCATCCCGCGAAGCGCTCCAACTTGATGGTACGAACAGCGGTGATCTGGAGCACGTCTAAGTTTTCCGAGTACGCGGCTGGCAGCGCCGGTCGCCAAGCGGTGGTTTTTCAACAATCCAATTGACATGATTGACCACGGGCGGCATCATTGATTTTCATAACGTATCCTGGATCCAAAATAGAGATTGAAAGGCAACTGTTGGTCGAAATGACAAAACTTCCGGAGACTCCAAAAATGAACACTCGATTTTCCTTGATAGCAGCTGCTTCAATCAGCGCACTGGGTCTTGTCGCAAGCGCGCACGCGGAGACCCAGAATGTCTTGTTGGGGCTTGCCGCCCCAATGACCGGCGCTCAGGCTCAGTACGGGAAGGATTTCCAGTCGGGCGTGTTGCTCGCGCTGGACGACTTCAACGCAACGAAGCCTAAAGTGGACGGAAAGGAAACCAGGTTCACGCTTGAGAGCCTTGACGATCAGGCTGATCCAAAAACCGGAACGGTGGTTGCGCAGAAGTTGGTAGACGACGGTATCAAGGGAATGATCGGGCACTTCAACTCGGGCGTGACAATTCCCGCCTCAGCCATTTATTCGCGCGCCGGCATTGCTCAAATTTCTACGGCAACGGCACCCGCCTACACACGTCAAGGGTTTAAGACGACGTTTCGGATGATGACGTCCGACACCCAGCAGGGCGGTGTGATGGGTAAATACGTGGTCCAAACCCTTAAGGTGAAGCGAATCGCGATCATTGAT
>NZ_JAMFRV010000207.1 GCF_026224925.1 Pseudomonas sp.
CCCCGCGTACTCGCCGCTACATCGGCCTCGTCAAAATGCTGCGGCACGTAGCCACCTTCTACATAGGTTTTCGCCTGGTCCGAATAGTGTTCGTCAAACAGCACGCCGCTTTGCCCTACCGGGTTGATCCTCAGGCTGTGCGCGGGGTCGGCGAAGTCGATCAAGCGTCGGGTCGATGGTCCGTAAGTCACCGGCCATGGCGCTTGGCTAATGCGGGCGGAAAGATTATTCGGTACTTCGTGAGTTCCGGGGGCGGGGAAGGGGCCGACGTTGAATATCTGATCCAGCGGCTTTTTCACCCCCAGCGGGTGTTCGTGGGTCAGGGTGTGAGCCTTGCCCCATTGCCAATCAAACGCGTTGTTGCCGTACACCGCCCTGAGGTGCGCGATGCTTTTATGCCAGGCGAGTTTGACGATGTCGGCGCGGGTTTCTTTGGCGGGCGTGGTGCGGTCGTCCCACCATGGTGAGTCCGCATCGGCAGCCAGCCGTGGCAGGGCGGCATCGATCACCCGTGTTGCCAGCAGCGAATCAAATAAGCCATCGCCGAGTTTGTCGTGCATGGTGGCGTTGATCAGATCAAACACGAACTCGTTAAACAGCGTGGCACCCACAGAATCTAGCGAGTAATCGCCTTTCCAGCTCGCCAGTCGCTCCACCAACGCCCGCTCTTCGGGGTCTGTCACGGCGCTGCGCAACACCGGAATCAGCGGCTTTAACACCCGCCCGGCATACGCGGTTTCAGTACCAAGTTGCAGCTTTTTACTGCTGTCCAAGTCCCACTTCACCGCAGGGTCGCTCAGTTGTCTATTCAACTGCTGGCCCCGATCTGCGAGGTTGTAATACCCCGGAATTTCCATCCCGGTCGGTGAAACCGGCTGTGCGTTGGCCGACACGATATAACCCCGTGCCGGGTTTTCTTCTTGGGGGTTGGCGCTGAAAGGATAAAACCCACCCTTGTCTGCCTCAGCCGTGCCGCCATCAAGAATGAAGGTCGGATTCACGCCTTCCGGACGAATCGGTAACTGCGCGGCGGCCCACCAGCCAATGTCGCCTTTGGCGTTGGCCCACACCAGATTTAATCCCGGTGACTGGATTTTCTCCGCCGCCGTGCGCATTTTGCTCAAGGTGTCAGCGCGATTGACCTCGTAGAAACCTTCGATAATTGGGTTCTCTGATTCCAGGAAGGACCACCACAGGGCAATCGGTGCGGGGCCCGCCATCGCGCCTAACGCGTCATTGATGATAGGGCCGTGAGGTGAGCGTCGCAGGTCGAAGGTTATCGCCGGCAAGCCCTTGATCAAAATCTGCTGTTGGCTGTGAGTCATGTCGACCCAGCCACCGTGGTACCAGACCTGATTGGGGTTGCCAGGGTTGACCCGCTCGGCGATCAAGTCAGCGTCGTCGTTCTGGAACATGGTCAGGCTCCAACCAAAATCGCGGTTGTGCCCGAGTGCTGCGAACGGATCGAGTGGCTGATGATGCCCATATAGCTCGAAACCGGGCGCCGACAGCTGCGCCTCGTACCACACCGACGGCACCGAAAAGCGAATGTGCGGATCGCCGGCCAACAACGGCTTGCCGCTTTTGGTTCGACTGCCGGAGATTACCCAAGCGTTGCTGCCTTCAAACTGCGGCAACCCCGCATCTTCCAAGGCGCGCTGGCTCAGCTGGGCGAGGGCGTCCAAACCTTTCCAGTCAGCACTCGACAGCGCAGGCGATGGACGATCGGTCTGACCGAACGCGCCTTTGGGCTGCCACGCCAGGTCAAAAATATTCAAATATTCCGGGCCCAGCTCATCGCGGACATAGGTCATCAGCGGTTCGGTACGGAATGCGGCGGCAAAGCTGTAGGCCATATACCCGGCGACACTCAAGGTATCTGCAGCCGTGAAGGGCCTTTTTTTAATGCCCAACACATCGAACTCGATGGGGCTGGGGTGGGTGTCCTGATATTGGTTTATGCCGTCCAGATACGCTTCAAGGGCTTGCCACGACGGCACCTGTTTATCCTGCTGCGCAACCATGGCGTCGGCGCGCTCGCGAATCCGCAGGCTGCGGAACAGTTTATCGGTGCTCACCAGTTTGACGCCCAGCACTTCGGCCAATTCTCCGCGTGAAAGGCGGCGCATCATCTCCATTTGGAACAAGCGGTCTTGAGCCTGCGCATAACCCAGGGCGCGATACATATCCGTCTCGTTTTCGGCGTTGATATGCGGCACGCCGCGTTCGTCATAACGCACGCTGACCGGTGCTTGCAGATGCTTCAGCGACAGCTCGCCCTGACGCACAGGTTGTTTGCTGTGGACATACCAAAATCCACCGCCGACCAAAATGACGATGACAAACGCGAGAATGAGGGCGAGAACGGTTAGACCACGTTTCATCTGAAGTCCTGTCATTGATTCAATCCAGATTTGCAGGCTACAGACTTGGCTGGTTGGTGTGTAGTCACCCGCAGGGTTACAGTTCCAGCCTCACTGAGTAAAAGGGTTCGACGATGCGTAAGAGTTCATGGCTGCTGGCCCTCGTGCTGGGTGTGTTCGCGCTCCAGGCCCAGGCGCTGACTACGCAGCTCTCGACACCGCTCTCTACACCGAAGATGGGCGAGCTGATTGAGGTCAGTCTCGATCAATTGCACCCAACTCAGGCCGTCATTGGCTTCGATCAAATCTATTACAAGCTCGGGCGTTTCGCGGATCATTCACCCAAGCTGTTTGATGAATACTGCGAAACCAATGGCCGAGGCGAGGCTAGCCGGGTGGACGATGATGCGAACCTGCTTCGTGCGCAATCGTTCGATTGTCAGAGTCCGGTAGGTACCCGTCCTAAAGACATGAAAACTGTGGTGGTCGGCCCTGAGGGTGTGCTGTACCTCACCGATGGGCATCACACGTTCACTGCGTTTTGGGATCAGCCGGGCGCTGGTCCGCAGTTGAAAATGTGGGTCAGGGTTACCGATGACTTCAGCGACAGTGCCGACAGCGCGACGTTTTGGGCGCGCATGCAGCAGGCGCACAAAACCTGGCTGAAGGACGGCAACGGTCAGACGATCAACCCTTCACAGCTGCCCGAACACCTGGGCCTTAAAAACATGCAGAACGACCCATTTCGCAGCCTGGTCTATTTCACCCGTGGCGCCGCCTTTGGCAAACCGAGTTCGGCAGGCATCACTCCGGAATTTCTCGAATTCTATTGGGGCGATTGGTTGCGTGCGCAGCTGAACATCGAGCCTTTTGATCTGGGTGAGCGCAGTGGTTACCGCAAGGCGCTGGAGGCTGCCAGCGATTTAATGGTGGGTTTACCGGGCACTGCGCTGGTGGGTAACAGCGGTTTTAACGCCCGGCAGTTGGGCGGCTATTCATCGGTAAACAGCAAAGAACTGCGCAAAACCGTGCGCAACAAACTGCCTTACGTCATCGACTATAAGGCGGCCCATCACTGATTGAGCGCAGGTATTCAGGGCGTCGAGAGCCACGGGCAATAGCAGCCGACCGCCATGGTGTGCGTTGCATTGACCGGGCGCCCAGTGCTGAGGGCCTTGAGAATTGGCTCGATGAAACTGTTGCTGGAGTTACAGGTGGCCCCCTCGCTGTAAGGGCCGAAGTACGCCAGTTTGCCGTCGCGGTCCCAGATCGCCACGGCGGGGCTGGCGGTGATGCGCTCTGCCCCCGGCAGGCTTTTTAGCGGCTTGATTGCGTCCAGGGTGCTAGGCAATTGACCTTGGGTGCCGGGTTTTTGCACGGAGTAGAAATCAACCCCTTGCGCGCCGCCGAACTGTTCCACGAGTTCGCCCAAGTGCTGTTGATTGCCGACGTTGCACGGGCAGGTTGGGTCCCAGAAGTGCACCAAACGAATTCGCCCTGGCCCCGACAACTCAGCAGGCAAGCTCAGTGCGTCCCCGGCGAACAATGCAGTCTGATCGCTGAAGGGCCGAATGTATCGTCCCTGAAACCAGTCATACGCCGCCCACAGGCCAATCGCGCACACAAGCGTAAGCAAACAAGCGAGGACGGTAGGGCGATGACGAATATTCATACAAGTCGCTTATGTTTTAAGGCGCGTAGCTTGCCATGCTTGGTGAGACAGATGAATATCTCTGTTGTCTGACTGTCTCGCTCGGATGCACATGACGTCCGTTTTACCTGGAAGCCCCATGTCTGCCACATTCGATCCCGATGTTTTGCGATCTAGCCTGCAGCCGTTGCTCGCAGAACAACCACTGTCCGAAGCGGGGCAGGCCTATCAGCGCTTCTATGGTTTGGCGACGGGTGCCAATTGTGCGCCGATTCGCAGCTGGCTCGGGCGCTTCGATATCGCTGGTTATGAAGTGGTCAGCCAAGTCTGGATTCCCCGGCAGCCGATTGCGACGCTGTTTCTGGTGCACGGCTTTTATGACCATGTAGGGCTTTATCGGCACGTGATCGACTGGGCTCTTAGCCGCAACTTTGCTGTGATTGGCTGCGATTTGCCGGGGCACGGTTTATCGAGTGGCGCGCGCGCGAGTATCGACGATTTTGACGAGTATCAAGTGGTGCTGCAGGCACTATTCGATGAAGCCTCAAGCCTGAAATTACCGCAGCCTTGGCATCTGTGCGGGCAGAGCACCGGCGGGGCGATTGTGATTGATCACCTGCTGATCCACGGTAACGACAGCCCGGCGCAAGGCCAGAGC
>NZ_JAMFRV010000208.1 GCF_026224925.1 Pseudomonas sp.
CGCATGCACGTGTTCCGGCACCGGCAGAATCCCCAGCAACGAGGTATCGGTCAGCAACAAAGCAATACCGGAATCCTGCATCAGATAGGCCAAGCGTTCACGGGGGTAGCTGGCGTCCAGCGGCACATAAGCCGCGCCGGCTTTGAGCACCGCCAGCAAGGCGACAATCATCTCTGGGCTGCGCGGCAGCGCCACACCCACCCGCACTTCGACGCCGACACCTTCGCTGCGCAGGTGATGAGCCAGACGGTTGGCGCGTTGCTCCAGTTCGGCAAAAGTCAGGCTTTGGTCGCCGCAGCGCACCGCTTCGCGGAGTGGGTTATCGGCAGCCACGCGGGACAACCAGTGATGCACTGGCTGCCGAGCAACCCCTGGCTCCAGCTGATTCCAGCTCGACAGCTGCGCCTGTTCGGCAGCACCGAGCATTGGCAAATCACCCAGCGCACGCAGAGGATCAGCGGCAATGCCGATCAACAGGGTTTCAAAATGATCACGCAAGGTGGCACAAGCATCGGCGTCCAGGCAATCGCGTCGAAACAGGTACTCGACTTCCAGACGCTTGCCCACCGAGACCGCCAAGTCCATGGCAAAACTGGTGACGTCGATGGACTCGGTACTGCCGAACCGCAGGCCGTTGTCGGCCTGTTGACTGAGGGCTTCGTCGATGGGGTAGTTTTCGAAGACCACGATGGAGTCGAACAACGCCTGACCGGTCTGCCCGGCCCAGCGCTGCACACGGTACAACGGCGTGTGTTCATGCTCGCGCAATTCCAGGTTGTAGTTCTGCAATTCCAGCAACCACTCGCCCACCGGCTGGCTCGACGTCGGCGTTTGAATCACCGGCAAGGTATTGATAAACAGTCCGAGCATTTCTTCAACGTCGGCCAAATCAGCCGGACGCCCCGCTACCGTGGTGCCAAACGCCACGCTGGATTGACCGGTGTAGCGCTGCAACAACAACAGCCACGCGCCTTGAATCAGCGTGTTCATGGTGATGCGCTGGGCTTGCGCGAACGCTTGCAGGGTCGCCGTTAGCGGTTCGCTCAAGTGGGTGTAGACCGCACCGTGACCAGTTTCTGCCGAGCGACTGGGAATAACGGTCGCGAGCAACGTCGGCGCCGGCAATTCACTCAGGCGCTGGCGCCAAAAACGTTCGTCGGCCGCTTCATCCTGCTGCGCCAGCCAACCGATGTAATCGCGATAACTCGGTGCCGCAGGCAACGTCTGTTCAACGTGATAGCCGCTAAGGACTTCACCCATCAGCCGCGCACTGCTCCAACCGTCGAGCAAGATGTGATGGCTGGTCCAGATCAACTGGTAACGCTCGGCGTCCAGCTGCACCAGCAGCACTCGTTGCAGCGGTAAGCGCGCCAGGTCAAAGCCATGCTCGCGCTCTTCACGCTCCAGGCGGTTGATATCATCGGCGGTCTTGCCGCGCCAATCGAGTACTTGCACCGGCGCATCCAAGTGTTTGACCACCACTTGCAACGGCACTTCGCCCTGCCAGACAAAACAGCTGCGCAGGATCGCATGACGGTTGACCACCCGCTGCCACGCCGCGCGGAAACGCTCAGGATCAAGGCCGCCCACCGAAACGCTGAGCTGATTGACGTACTGCCCGGAGGTCGGGTTATCCAATGCATGAAAGAGCATGCCGCTCTGCATCGGTGACAGCGGGTAAATGTCCTCGGCGTCCGGCTGCTGCTTTATCAGGGCGTCCAACTGCGGCTGGTCCAATCCGGCCAGCGGGAAATCACTCGGGGTGAACCCTCCGGCGGTTTCGCAGTGGGCAACGATGTTGCGCAGTTCATATTCAAAGTCCTCGGCCAGGTGCTCGATGGTCTCCTTCTGAAACAGCTGACGGTCGAACACCCAGCTCAGGCTCAATTGCTGCTCATGCACCTGACCATCAATGCTCAGCCAGTTGCCCAGCGGCGATCCGGCACCGTGGCTGTGACCTGCACTCTCGGTGGCCAGGCTGAACATTTGGTCTTTGCCGAAGCTGCCATCGAGCTGGCCCAAATAGTTGAACGTCACCCGCGCCAGGGGTAATTGCGCCAGTTCCTGCTGCATCGCTTGGGTGCCGAGATAACGTAGCGCGCCATAGCCGAGGCCGTTACCCGGCACGCTGCGCAATTGCTCTTTAATGTTTTTAATCGAATTTCCAAGCTCACTGGCCGGGGTCAATTTCAGCGGGTAAAGGCTGGTGAACCAACCCACGGTACGCGACAAATCAATGCCGTCGAACAGGTCTTCACGACCATGACCTTCTAGCTGAATCAACGCCGAGTCCTGCCCGGTCCAGCGGCACAGCACGCGGGCCAACGCGGTAAGCAACAGCTCATTTACCTGAGTGCGATAGGCCGCTGGGGCCTGTTTCAACAAGCGTTGAGTCAGGTGCCGGTCGAAGTTGGTTTGCACCGACAGCACAGCCGAGTCAGCACTAGGGTCTCCATCCATAGGCAAATCAGCCGCCGCGCCGGTCAACTCAGTACGCCAATAACCCAGTTCGGTTTGCATGAACGGGGTGTCGACATGGGCTTGCAAACGCTGCGCCCAGGCTTGATAAGCCGAGGTTTTGCCCGGCAACATGATCGTTTCAGCGCGGGCCGATTGGTCATAGGCCAGCTGCAAGTCTTCCAGCAGGACTCGCCATGACACGCCATCCACCACCAAATGATGAATCACCAACAACAAGCGCTGGCTGCCGTCGGCCATTTCCACCAAGACAGCGCGCAACAATGGGCCGTGTTCCAGATTGAGGCTGGCTTGGGCTGCATTGCACAGTTGCGTCAGCGCTGCACTGTCTGCCGCTTCGCTTTGCTGAAACAGATCTGAAATAGTTGCTATCGGTTGATGCTGGGCAGCACCGTTGGCGAAGCTCAAACGCAGAGCATCGTGGTGTTCGACGATGGCTGCCAAGGCCTGCTCAACCCACTTGGCGTTCAACGGCGTAGAAGGCTGTAGCAACAACGCCTGGTTCCAGTGATTCCGTAGCGGAATCGGTTCGTCGAAGAACCAGCGCTGAATCGGCGTCAGCAAGCAGGCGCCGCTGACCGGGGCATGGTCAGGCAAGGCCGCCACTTCGACTCGCGCCACTCGGGCGAGTTTTTCGATGGTCTGGTTCTGGAACAGGTCCTTCGGTGTCAACACAATACCGGCACGCCGGGCACGGCTGACCACTTGCAGGGAGATGATCGAATCACCGCCCAGCTCGAAGAAATTGTCGGTAACGCCTAGCTGATCAACCCGTAGCAGTTGCTTCCAGATATCCACCAGTGCCTGTTCGGTGGCCGTGCGCGGAGCAATCACCTCCATGCTGACGAAAGATGGTGCGGGCAAGGCTTTGCGGTCGATCTTGCCGTTGGGGTTCAGCGGCAAGGCGTCCAGCACCATCCATTGCGTCGGGACCATGTAGTCCGGCAGCTTATCGTGCAGTGACAGGATTACCGACTGACGCAATTGGTTTGCGTCCGCGGCAGGCGATACCGGCACCAGATATCCCACCAGATACTTGCTGCCCTGCTCTTCTCGGGCCATAACCAGGGTTTCGCGCACGCTGTCCAGCTCAAGGATCCGCGCTTCGATTTCTCCGGTTTCAACACGAAAACCACGGATTTTCAACTGATGGTCGATCCGACCCAAGTACTCGATCACACCATTTGCGCGATAACGCACCAAGTCCCCGGTGCGGTACAAACGCCCGCCTTCGCTGCTGGTCGGGTCGGCGATAAAGCTTTCTGCGCTTAACCCCGGACGTCCATGGTAACCACGGGCCAGACCACTACCTCCAATGCACAATTCACCGGCAACCCCAATCGGTACGGGGTTCAAATCAGCGTCCAACACCAGACTGCGGCGCCCGGCCAAGGGCTGACCGATGGGCACACTGTCGACGCAACCTTGGGCGCAATCGTAGACCGTGGACACCACCGTCGCTTCGGTGGGGCCGTAAGTATTGACCAGTTTTACCTGACCGAGGCCTGCTGTGGCCCACAGGCGCACGCCTTCCACCGACATCGCTTCGCCGCCGGCATGCACTTGGCGCAATGAACCGTAAGAGCGCGGGCCGGCCAGCAAACAGTCCTGCACAAATACGTGCCAATAAGCGGCGGGCAGATCCGCCAGGGTAATGCGCTGCTGGATGATCTCTTGGTACAAGCGCTCGCTGTCCCATAGTTCAGCGTCACGAATCACCACGCAGGCGCCTTCGCACAACGACGGGAATAACTGCTCGACGAAGCCATCAAAGCTGTAGGTGGCGAATTGCAGGACTCGGTCCTGTTCGGTCAGGCCGCAGTAATCACGGGCCAAATGGCAGAAGTCGGCTAGGGCCAAGTGATCGATCAGCACGCCTTTCGGGTTGCCGGTGGAGCCAGAGGTATAGATCACGTAGGCGAGATTTTGACTGGCGACGATAGCCTGCGGATTAGTCTCTGGATACTCGGAAAACCAGCCGGACGATGGCTCCAGATCCAGACTCGGCACATCGATCTGCAGCACATCGCTGTCACGCAACAACAACGCGATCTGGCTGTCTTGCGCCATGTACGCCAGGCGTTGGGCCGGGTAGTTCGGGTCCAGCGGCACATAAGCGGCGCCACTTTTCAGCACTGCGAGCAAGGCAATCGCCATGTCCAACGAGCGATTCAGTGCCACGCCGATTCGTACTTCCGGACCGGCACCCAGCTCGCGCAGTTTGTGCGCCAGGCGGTTGGCTCGGGCGTTCATCTGCGCGTAGGTAACGCTGTCGCGGCCAAAGACCAAAGCTTGGGCATCCGGCCTGCGTTCAGCCTGAGCTTCGATCACGGTGCAGATGTTTTGCTGATAGTCGAAGGTCGGGACCAACGGATTGAGCCGCGCCAATTGTTCCGTGGCGGTCATCAAACCCAGCTCACCAAGACGCGCCTGCGGGTTGTCCAGCAAGGTCACCATCAGTTGTTCAAGTTGCCCGCCCAGCCACTCGATGGTCAGCGCATCGAAGTGTTGGTGTTGGTAGCCGAACTCCAGAAGAATCTGTTCGCCGACCAATACACTCAAGGTCAGCGGGTAGTTGGTGTTTTCCTCGACCCGCACGTTGCTGAAGGTCAGGTCTTGGCCGAGGCTTTTTTCTTGAAGCTGCTCGGCTATCGGGTAGTTTTCGAACACCAGCAACGTGTCAAACAACGCCTCGCCTGGATGCCCGGCCCAGCGCTGAATGTCGCCCAGCGGCGTGTATTCATGGTCGCGCAGCGTTAGGTTTTGCGCCTGCACAGCCTGCAGCCATTGACTGGCGGTGAGTTCCGGAGCCGGCTGGCCGATGACCGGCAAGGTGTTGATGAACAGACCCAATTGCTGCTCGACGCCGGGCAAATCCGCTGGCCGCCCGGACACGGTGACGCCCATGGTGACTGCGGGTTGTCCGGTGCAGCGTTGCAAGATCAGCAGCCACGCCGACTGCACCAAGGTGTTGAGGGTGATTTTCTCGCCGCGACTCAGCAGGCTCAGCTGCTGGGTGCGCTGCGCGTCAAGCACGCGGTGGTGATCGGCGTGCCCACTAAACGAATCGTCCGCTGTCGAGGTCCGGGCCAACGCCGCCGCCAAACGCGTTGGCTCCTGCAAGGGTCGACATTGCTTGACCCAGAAATCTCGCGCCACATCGGCGTCTTGCCCGTGCAACCACGTCAGGTAGTCGGCGAATCGCCCGGCAGGCCGTGGGGTATGCCCGGCATAACGCTGCATCACTTCGCCGAACAATTGCGAAGTGCTCCAACCGTCCAACAGAATATGGTGGCTGGTGTAGATCAAATGGTGCCGCGAAGCGCCGGTGCGCAACAGTGTCAGGCGCAACAAAGGAGGCTGAGCCAGGTCGAAACCACGGGCCTGATCGGCTTTGGCGAAGTGCTCTAATGCGCTGCTCAGATCAAGCTGTTCACGCCAATCCAGCACCTGCATCGGCAGTTGCAAGCGTTGACGGATGGCTTGCAACGGTTGTTCCTGGTCCCCACCCCAAAGAAACCCTGCACGCAGAATGTCGTGGGCATCCAGCGCGGCTTGCCAAGCGCTGCGGAAACGTTCGACGTCAATACCGTCAATGTCCACCCGCAGTTGGTCAACGTAGGCCGCAGCCTCTGGTGAATACAACGAGTGAAACAGCATGCCTTGCTGCATCGGCGCCAACGGATACAAGTCTGCCAGCTCATCGGTGGAAATAGGCAGCGCGTCCAGACGCGCCTGATTGAGACCCGCCAACGGCACGTCGGAAGGTGTCAAACGCGCGGGCAACGGATCAAGGCAATGGGCGATAACGAGCTGTAATTCGTGTTGATAGTCCTCTGCCAAACGCTGCACGTCGGACGGTTCGAACACTTCATGGCTAAACGTCCAGGCGATGCTTAACGTGTCGCCATACACCTGACCGTTGAGGCTCAGCCAGTTGTCCAACGGCGCTGCCTGATTTTGGCTCAGGCCTGAATTTTCCCTTGCCGGCGCCAGCAACGCTTGTTCAAACCCGGCGTCAAACTGGCCCAGATAGTTGAACGTAACGCGTGCAGTGGGCAGCGCGGCCAAGGCTTGACGAATAGGTTCAGCAGCCAGATAACGCAGCACGCCATAGCCGATGCCTTTGTTCGGTACCGCACGCAGTTGCTCCTTGATCGCCTTGATGGAGGCGCCCGCCTCGGCCATCGGCGTCAGGCGTACCGGGTACTGACTGGTGAACCAGCCTACGGTCCGCGACAGATCGATGTCGTCGAACAGATCTTCACGACCGTGACCTTCCAGATTGATCAACGCCGAATCCTGCCCTGTCCAGCGGCACAGCACCCGCGACAACGCTGTAAGCAGCAGATCATTGACTTGGGTGCGGTACGCGGCGGGAGCTTCTTGCAACAGACGTCGAGTGGTCTCGGCGTCCAGTCGGCTGAAGGCTTGAGTGGCGCGGTCTCCGGCTTGACTGCCGTTAATCTTGGCGCCGGGCAGTAGATTGCTAGCGCCGGTGAGGCTGGACTGCCAATAGCTGAGTTCAGCCTGCATCGCTGGAGTCTCGGCATAGGTTTGCAGGCGTTGCGCCCAGGCTTGATAGGCCGAGGTTTTACCCGGCAACACAATCGTTTCGGCGCGGGCCGATTGGTCGTAGGCCAGTTGCAGATCTTCCAACAGCACCCGCCATGACACGCCATCCACCACCAAATGGTGAACCACCAGCAACAAGCGCTGACTGCCGTCGGCCATTTTCACCAACACCGCGCGCAACAACGGGCCATGTTCCAGATTGAGGCTGGCTTGGGCTGCGTTGCACAGTTGCGACAGTGCTGCACTGTCTGCCGCTTTGCTGTGCTGGAAAAGGTCTGAAATGGTTGCGATCGGTTGATGCTGGGCGGCACCGTTGGCGAAGCTCAAACGTAGGGCGTCGTGGTGTTCGACGATGGCTGCCAAGGCCTGCTCAACCCACTTGGCGTTCAGCGGCGTGGACGGCTGTAGCAACAACGCCTGGTTCCAGTGATCGCGCAGCGGAATCGGTTCGTCGAAGAACCAACGCTGAATCGGCGTCAGCAAGCAGGCGCCGCTGACCGGGGCATGGTCAGGCAGAGCCGCCACTTCGACTCGCGCCACTCGGGCCAGTTTTTCGATGGTCTGGTTCTGGAACAGGTCCTTCGGTGTCAGCGCGATACCGGTACGCCGGGCACGGCTGACCACTTGCAGGGAGATGATTGAATCACCGCCCAGCTCGAAGAAATTGTCGGTAACGCCCAGTTGTTCAACCCGCAGCAGTTGCTTCCAGATATCCACCAACACCTGTTCGGTGACGTTACGCGGAGCAATCACCTCCATGCTGACGAAAGATGGTGCGGGCAAGGCTTTGCGGTCGATCTTGCCGTTGGGGTTCAGCGGCAAGGCGTCCAGCAGCACCCATTGCGTCGGGACCATGTAGTCGGGCAATTGCGCCTGTAGCCACGCCACAATGTCGTTGCGTAGCGCGGTTGAATCGTCTTCTGCTCGGGCAGGCACCAGATAACCGACCAACATTTTCTTGCCCTGGTCGTCACGCGCCACCACCACGGTTTCACGCACGCTGCCGCGTTCGAGAATGCGCGCCTCGATCTCGCCCAGTTCAATGCGGAAGCCTCGAATTTTCAGCTGATGGTCAATCCGGCCCAAGTACTCGATCACGCCGTTCGCGCGATAACGCACCAAGTCCCCGGTGCGGTACAAACGCCCACCTTCGCTGCTGGTGGGGTCAGCGATAAAGCTTTCTGCGCTCAACCCCTGACGTCCATGGTAACCACGGGCCAAGCCAATCCCACCGATGCATAATTCACCGGCAACTCCAATCGGTACCGGGTTCAAATCAGCGTCCAACACCAGACTGCGGCGCCCGGCCAAGGGCTGACCGATGGGCACACTGTCGACGCAACCTTGGGCGCAATCGTAGACCGTGGACACC
>NZ_JAMFRV010000209.1 GCF_026224925.1 Pseudomonas sp.
GCCACGTCTGCTGACTTTGCCAAGGCGGGTGTTGATCGGCAAGCGTTCCTTGATGACCTGACGTTTACCCCGGTAATCAGCGCCAGCGGTAAAAGTGTGTTGCGGATCACGTCGACCAAGCCGGTTCGCGATCCCTACATGAAATTTCTGGTGCAAGTCCTTTGGCCGAACGGTCGATTGCTGCGCGAATACAGCGTGCTGCTTGACCCGCCTAAATCCGCACCTGCGCCAGCCGCCCCGGCTCCGGCAGCCGCACAGCCTCAAGTGATAACGCCTGCTCAGACCCAAGCGCCTGCCGTTGCTGATACGCCGCCCGCTGAGGCCCCGGCGACGCCACCTGCGCCGACGCCTGCTGCTGAGGCCAAGGCTGCTCAATACACCACCAACAAACACGATACGTTGTGGGAAATTGCTGCACGCGTGCGCAATGGCGGTTCGGTTCAGCAGAACATGCTGGCCATTCAGGCACTGAACCCTGGGGCGTTTATCAATGGCAACATTAACCGCCTGAAAATCGGTGAAGTGCTGCGCCTTCCGGATCAACAGCAAGTTGCCGCCACCCCGCAACCTCAAGCTGTCGCGCAAGTGGCTGAGCAGAACCGTGCCTGGCGTCAGGGCCGCAGTTTGCCGTCGAAGGCACGCCAAGTTGACGCGACCCGGCATGCCAAGGCCGACGCCGCCCCCGCCAGTGTTGAGACCAAAGACAATCTGAGCCTGGTGTCAGGCGACCCCAAATCGGGCCGAAAAGGCGCTGCCGGGGACAGCAAGGCGCTCAACAATCAATTGGCGGTGGCCAAGGAAAATCTCGACACAACCCGTCGTGACAACGCAGAACTGAAAAGCCGCATGACCGATCTGCAGAGCCAGCTAGACAAGCTGCAGCGGTTGATTCAGCTGAAAAACGACCAACTGGCCAAAATGCAGGCTCAAAGCGGTACTGCTCCGGCCGCTGCCGACACTGCGCCAGGAACGTCACCGGCGCTGCCCGCGGCATTGGTCGCTGCGGCGCCTGCGCCGGGTGCCGAAGTACCGGTGAAGCCTGCCGGTGAGATCGCGCCGGAAGATGCGTTGCCCCCTGCGGCTGAAGCGACAGCGGCCCCTGAAGCGGCGCCAATTGCCCCTGCACCTGGCGGGTTGGTAGAGAACGCCGATACCGACAGCGCCATGAGTAAATTGCTTGCCAGCCCGTTGCTGTTGGGATTGGTGGGTGGTGGCGCTTTAGTGATTATCTTGCTGTTGTTGCTGCTTCTTGCCAGGCGTCGCAATGCCCGGCAGGAGGCAGAAAAACACAAACGCATGGCACGCGCGCTGGCTGAAGAGTCCGAATTTGCGAGCGACATGGATCTGCCGGAAACGAGCTTTGAAGGCCTGGATGTTCCGCCCCCAAGCGTAAAGCTGGCGCCGGTGCCCGTGACAGTGCCGGCACCGGTGATCGTAGAACCCGTACGTGAGCGTTCGACTGATGTGCTTGATCAGGCAAGCGTGCATGTTGCCAATGGTCGCCTGAATCAGGCTGCCGAGTTGCTGGAAGAGGCTATCAAGGATGAGCCTCAGCGCAGCGAGCTGCGCCTGAAGCTAATGGAGATTTACGCAGAGCAGGGAGACAGCAGTGGCTTTACCGCCCAAGAACGCAAGTTGGTGGCCAACGGTAAAAATCACGCGGAAGTGGAGCAACTGAAAAGTCGCTTTCCGATGATGCTGATGGCAGGTGCTGGCCTGGGCGCTGCAGCGCTGGCAGCTGAAATGCATGCCGATTACGTCAAAGACTTGATGCTCGATGAGTCTGAAACGCCTTCACCAGCACCCGTACCTGAAATTGCACCAGCACCAGCACCAGCACCTGTAGCTGCGCCGGTGGTGACGCCGGCACCCGCAGTTGCACCGCCTGTCGATGAACTCGATCCGTTCGATCAAGACTTTGACTTGAGCCTGGACGATTTGGAAGAAGCTTCTCCAGCCATCGTCGAGGACCGCACGGTGCCGGTGCTGGACGAGCCGACGCTCGATGATGACGAGCTGAGTTTTGAATCGGTGTTGCGTCAGCAGAATGAAGCCAAGCAATCGCCCCCTGAAGATTTGGCGGACTTTGATCTGGGCCTTTCGGAAGAGCCGCCTTCAACGACCGCCGAGGATGATTTCCTCCTCAGCCTCGAAGATGACTTGCGCGATCTGCCCGCGTTTGATGACACGCCTGCGCTTGATCCAGCTGCGGACGCTAAAAAGTCTGAAGACGATCACGACTTGCCTGACGACTTCGACTTGTCGCTGTCGGATGACATCGACACTGACCCCGCACCCAACGCCTTCACCACTGAACTCGACGACGTCAACGCGGAACTGGATCGTCTGTCTCAGCGCATGGATCAGCCGCCGATGGCCAAGCCATTCGCGACGCCGCCCAGTTTCACCGCTAAGATGCACTGGATGCAGATGACGAGCCTGAATTCGATTTCCTTGCGGGCACCGACGAAGCGGCGACCAAGCTTGATCTGGCACGTGCCTACATCGAAATGGGCGACAGTGACGGTGCCCGAGACATTCTTGATGAAGTGGTCGGTGAGGGTGATGAAGCCCAGAAAACCGAAGCACGGGACATGCTCGCCAGCCTGAGCTGATAAGCCGCTGGGTTTAAACGGCCACGTGTGTAGGAGCGAACGTGTTCGCCAAGGTCTTTGCAGCGCCGAGGTAGTTCAGGAAGACCGTATCAGCTTCTTCGTGAACAAGTTCCCTCCCGCAGGGATCTCGGCATGGGCTCAACGGGTTGGATCGACCAAAAAAACAGGCCCCGCGTGGCGCTGAACCAGCGGGGCCGTATAATGATCGCCATTACGGAAACGAAAATGGCGTAAGTTATTGAAAACTATCACAACTGCGGCAGACGAAATGGCTGCCGCCGGTTTCTCCAGAATCGCATTGGGCGTCGAGTACAAGGGTTCGCGTTACAGCGGCTGGCAGCGTCAGGCCAGCGGTGTGCTGACGGTTCAGGAAACCCTTGAAAAAGCGCTGTCCAAAGTCGCCGATGGTCCTGTCTCGCTGCTTTGCGCTGGCCGCACCGATGCCGGCGTGCATGCCTGCGGGCAAGTGGTGCACTTCGATACATTGGCCGAGCGTTCACTGAAAGCCTGGGTCATGGGCGCCAATATTAATTTGCCCCACGACATCAGCGTCAGTTGGGCCAAGGTCATGCCCGCGCATTTTCATGCCCGGTTCAAGGCGATTGCCCGGCGTTATCGCTACGTCATCTATAACGATCCCATCAGGCCGGCGCATCTGGGTGAGGAAATCACTTGGAACCATCGCCCGCTCGACGCTGAGCGCATGGCGCTGGCGGCGCAGTATCTGGTAGGTACCCATGATTTCAGCGCTTTCCGGGCTGGTCAGTGCCAAGCGAAATCGCCGATCAAGCAACTGCACCACCTGCGCGTCACCCGGCATGGGCAGATGATCGTCATCGATATTCGCGCCAGCGCGTTTCTTCATCACATGGTGCGCAACGTGGCGGGGGTATTGATGACCATCGGTACCGGTGAGCGCCCGATTGAGTGGGCCAAGGAAGTGCTAGAGAGTCGGGTGCGTCGTACCGGTGGCGTAACTGCGCATCCATACGGGCTTTATCTGGTGCAAGTGGAGTACCACGATGAGTTTGCGTTGCCGAAACGCTACATCGGGCCACACTTTCTGACCGGATTCGCTGAACTTGACGGCTGACGCCCGGAAAAGCATTTGTTAACATCCCGGACTTTCCCGAACAAAAGCGGTGAGGTTTTCACGATATGTCAGCCGTTCGCAGCAAGATCTGCGGGATTACCCGTATAGAAGATGCGTTGGCCGCCGTTGATGCAGGTGCAGATGCCATTGGTTTTGTGTTTTATGCCAAAAGCCCTCGGGCTGTTACTGCGGCACAGGCCCGGGACATCATCGCAGCCTTGCCACCGTTTGTGACCACCGTTGGATTGTTCGTCGATGTCAGTCGTTGCGAATTGACCGAGATACTCGAAGTGGTGCCGCTGGACCTTTTGCAGTTTCACGGGAACGAAACCGCCGAAGACTGCGACGGCTATCATCGGCCTTACATCAAGGCGTTGCGGGTGCAGGCAGGTGACGATATCGCTGCCAGTTGCCGGGCTTATCCCAAGGCCAGCGGTATATTGCTCGACACCTATGTGGCCGGCGTGCCCGGTGGTACCGGTGAAGCGTTCGACTGGTCATTGATCCCGCAGGGGTTGAGCAAGCCGATTATTCTGGCGGGCGGTTTGCACCCGGCGAACGTTGCACAGGCCATTGCTCAAGTCCGTCCTTATGCGGTTGATGTCAGCGGGGGTGTGGAGGCCAGTAAGGGCGTCAAGGATCACGAAAAAATCCGCGCCTTCATGAAAGCGGTTCGCGGTTCTTGGTAATAAGGCTTTCAGCAGGTTGTTGGCGTGATGTGACGGTTGGCGCAGAGCCACCGTCCATAAACCTTCCGCAGCAATTAGCATGCGGGCATTGAATTTAGTTTAAAAGGGCATATGCAGGGCTGTTAATCACCCCCTGCGTTCAAGCCATCGGTACTGGAGAAAGAAAGCATGAGCAACTGGTTGGTAGACAAACTGATCCCTTCGATCATGCGTTCCGAGGTGAAAAAAAGCTCGGTACCAGAAGGGCTTTGGCATAAGTGCCCGTCCTGTGAAGCGGTGCTTTATCGTCCCGAGTTGGAAAAGACCTTGGACGTCTGCCCCAAATGCAATCATCACATGCGTATCGGCGCACGTGCGCGCCTGAATATCTTCCTCGACCTTGACGGCCGTGCCGAGTTGGGCGCAGAGCTGGAGCCAGTGGATCGCCTGAAGTTTCGCGATAGCAAAAAGTACAAGGACCGCCTGGTGGCTGCGCAGAAGCAGACCGGCGAGAAAGACGCACTGATCTCCATGAGTGGCACCTTGATGGGTATGCCGGTGGTTGCGTGTGCATTCGAGTTTTCGTTCATGGGCGGATCCATGGGCGCTATCGTTGGTGAGCGCTTTGTCCGCGCCGCTAACTACGCGCTGGAAAATCGCTGCCCTATGATCTGTTTCGCCGCCTCTGGCGGTGCGCGGATGCAAGAAGCCCTGATCTCGCTGATGCAAATGGCCAAGACCTCAGCCGTGTTGGCGCGTCTTCGTGAAGAAGGTCTGCCGTTTATCTCGGTGCTGACTGACCCGGTTTACGGTGGCGTATCCGCCAGCCTGGCAATGCTCGGTGATGTGATTATTGCAGAGCCTAAAGCCCTGATCGGCTTCGCTGGCCCACGCGTGATCGAACAAACTGTGCGTGAAAAACTGCCAGAAGGCTTCCAGCGCAGTGAGTTCCTGCTGGCCCACGGCGCTATCGATTTAATCGTTCATCGGCAAGAGTTGCGTCCGCGCCTGGGAAATCTGCTGGCTCAATTGATGAACCTGCCTACACCCAAGTTCATTGCCGCACCGATTGAGCCGATCATTGTTCCACCGGTCCCGGCCACTGTATGACGGTGCGTACCCTGGGCGACTGGCTTGCCTACCTTGAGCAATTGCACCCCGTGGCCATCGATATGGGCCTGGAGCGTTCGCAAAAGGTGGCGCTCGCGTTGGGCTTGACCCGGCCAGCGCCTCGGGTAATCACGGTTACGGGTACTAACGGCAAAGGTTCTACCTGCGCGTTTATTGCTTCGTTGATTCAGGAGCAGGGCCTCAAAGTCGGCGTTTACAGCTCGCCGCACTTGCTGCGCTATAACGAGCGAGTGCAAGTGCAGGGCGTTGAGGCGACCGATGACGAGCTGTGTGACGCCTTCGCGGCAGTAGAAGCGGCGCGTGGCGATGTCTCCCTGACCTATTTCGAGATGGGCACGCTTGCGGCCTTTTGGCTGTTCGAGCGTGCTGCGCTGGACGCGGTGGTGCTGGAGATTGGTCTTGGTGGCCGTTTGGACACGGTCAACATTGTTGACGCCGATCTGGCGCTGGTCACCAGCATTGGTGTCGATCACGCCGATTATCTCGGTGATAGCCGTGAGTCAGTCGCTTATGAAAAGGCTGGCATCTTCCGTGAGGGAAGGCCCGCGCTGTGCGGCGACCTCGATCCGCCTGCGCCGTTGCTTGATCGCGCCAACGAACTCAATTGCCCGTTACTGTTACGCGGCCGGGAGTTCGACCTGGACGTGACCGGCAGCGCGTGGCATTGGCGCGGACGTGACGCCCAAGGGCAGTCCATCGAATTGCGGGATTTACCGTTGCTCGATCTGCCCATGGAAAACGCCGCGTTGGCGCTGCAGGCGTATGCCTTGCTCGCGCTACCGTGGGAGCCGGCGCAGATCAGTGCCGCGCTCAGCCGTACGCGAATGATCGGTCGTCTGGATCGACGCCAGATCAGCTGGCACGGCACGCCGCTGAATCTGATGCTGGACGTCGGCCATAATCCACACGCGGCGCACTATTTGGCCCAGCGTCTGGCAGCGCGCCCGGTAAGCGGCAAGCGTTTGGCGGTGTTTGGATTGCTCTCGGACAAAGACCTGCCTGGCGTACTGACCGAGTTGGTTGCGGGTGTTCAGGACTGGGCTGTCGCGCCACTGCCGACGCCTCGTAGCTACGCCGTTGGCGACTTGCAGGCGGCCCTACAGAACCTTGGCGCGCAGGTGACGTCTTACTCAAGTATTGCGCTAGCCTTGGATGCGCAGTGCACCAAAGCGACTGCGGACGACGAGATTTTGCTGTTCGGTTCTTTTTATTCTGTTGCCGAAGGCCTGGAGTGGATGGCCCGGCACGCCAAGGAGGAAGCTGCAAATGGCTCTACTGGATAACGTGTTCAAACAGCGAATGGTTGGTGCTCTGGTGCTGGTTGCACTGGCGGTGATTTTCTTGCCGATGCTGTTTTCGCGTCAGGACGAGACACGTCGCGTGCAGGTCGAGGTGCCCGCCACCCCGCAAGCGCCAACGACGACTCAGATCCAAGTCGATCCGGTCTCAGTTCCAGAGCCGCAATCACTGCCACAAGAACCGGTGCCTAGCGATGAAGAGTTGGGCCGCGCGCCGGATCAAGCCGCGCCGGTACCGGCAATGCAGCCGTTGCCGCCGCCAGCAGCGGGTGTAAAAACGGCCCAGACCCCAGTCGCCAAGACTGTGCCTGCTGCGGCTCCAGCCAAGCCGGCTGCAGCTGACACCAGCCACGTCGACGCCAATGGCCTGTCGGTCAGTTGGTCGGTGCAATTGGCCAGTCTGTCCAACCGTGACAGTGCCGATGCGATGCAGAAAACCCTGCGTGCCCAAGGCTATAACGCTTACATACGCACCTCTGACGGCATGAATCGGGTGTTTGTCGGCCCGTTGATCGAGCGCGCCGAAGCCGATCGATTGCGCGATCAGTTGGGTAAGCAGCAGAAACTTAAAGGTTTCGTGGTGCGCTTCCAGCCGGAACGGGGCTAAGTTATCCGTCTATTCGCGCTCCGTAGGTAATCGCTGCTTACCGACGGGCAAGCGCTCTGCTAAAATGCGCCGCCTTATCCGTCTGTAGGCTGTAACGTGCCATTTACTCCGGTTGACTGGGCGATCATTGCGATAATCGTCATTTCCGCTTTGATCAGTTTGAAGCGCGGCTTCGTTAAGGAAGCATTGTCACTGCTCACTTGGATCATTGCCGGCGCCGTTGCCTGGATGTTCGGCGGATCGCTTTCGCAGTACCTTGTGTCTTATATAGAAACACCTTCAGCACGCGTGATTGCGGGCTGCACCATCCTTTTTGTCGCCACCCTGTTGGTAGGCGCCATGATCAACTTTCTTATCGGCGAACTGATTCGCGTCACCGGGTTGTCCGGGACCGATCGTTTTCTGGGCATGGTCTTCGGCGCTGCGCGCGGGGGCTTGCTGGTGGTTGTAGCGGTAGGGCTGTTGAGCCTGGGACCGGTGCAGCAAGATCAATGGTGGCAGCAGTCTAAACTGCTGCCACAATTTCTATTAGTCGCTGACTGGTCAAAAAACCTGATTTTGGGTTTCTCCAGCAAGTGGCTAGCCAGCGGTATCAGCCTACCGGTTGATCTGCCGTTCAAGGATCACCTCTTACCTGCTGCAAAGCCGTAAGAAGTGCCCGGTATTCCAGTTTCACTCAGTAGGGGTTGCGTCGCATGTGTGGCATCGTCGGTATCGTCGGTAAGTCGAACGTCAATCAGGCGCTGTATGACGCGCTAACCGTCCTCCAGCACCGCGGCCAGGACGCTGCCGGTATCGTAACCAGCCACGGTGGCCGGTTATTCCTGCGCAAGGACAACGGGTTGGTCCGTGATGTATTCCACCAACGCCATATGCAGCGTTTGGTCGGTCATATGGGGATCGGCCATGTGCGCTATCCCACAGCGGGCAGCTCGACTTCGGCCGAAGCTCAACCGTTTTACGTCAACTCGCCGTACGGCATCACGTTGGCCCACAACGGCAACCTGACCAACGTCGAGCAATTGGCCAAAGAGATTTACGAATCTGACCTGCGCCACGTCAACACCAACTCCGATTCGGAAGTGTTGCTCAATATCTTCGCTCACGAGCTGGCCCAGCGCGGCAAGCTGCAACCGACCGAAGAAGACGTGTTCGCTGCCGTGAGCGACGTGCATCACCGTTGCCGTGGCGGTTACGCCGTGGTTGCCATGATCACCGGTTATGGCATCGTCGGTTTCCGTGACCCGGACGCCATCCGTCCGATCGTCTTCGGTCAGCGTCATACCGATGAAGGCGTCGAATACATGATCGCCTCGGAAAGCGTGGCGCTGGACGTGCTCGGCTTTACCCTGATCCGCGATCTGGCGCCAGGCGAAGCGGTTTACATCACTGAAGATGGCAAGCTGCACACTCGTCAGTGCGCGACCAACCCGAAGTACGCGCCGTGCATTTTCGAGCACGTCTATTTAGCGCGTCCGGATTCGATCATCGACGGTATCTCGGTCTACAAGGCGCGCCTGCGCATGGGCGAGCGTCTGGCGGACAAAATCCTCCGTGAGCGTCCAGAGCACGACATCGACGTGGTCATTCCGATTCCGGACACCAGCCGTACCGCTGCGCTGGAGCTGGCCAACCACTTGGGCGTTAAGTTCCGCGAAGGCTTCGTCAAGAACCGTTACATCGGCCGCACGTTCATCATGCCGGGGCAGGCTGCACGGAAAAAATCCGTACGCCAGAAGCTCAACGCGATCGAGCTGGAATTTCGCGGCAAGAACGTGATGCTGGTGGATGACTCCATCGTGCGTGGCACCACCTGCAAGCAGATCATTCAGATGGCACGGGAAGCGGGCGCCAAGAACGTCTACTTCTGCTCGGCGGCGCCGGCTGTTCGTTACCCGAACGTTTACGGCATCGACATGCCAAGCGCTCACGAATTGATCGCACATAACCGTACTACCCAGGACGTGGCCGATCTGATTGGTGCTGACTGGCTGATCTATCAGGACCTCAGCGATCTGATCGAGGCAGTGGGTGGCGGCAAGGTCAAAATTGACAACTTCGATTGCTCGGTATTCGATGGCAAGTACGTGACCGGCGACATCGACGCGGTGTACCTGCAGAAAATCGAGCAGGCGCGTAACGATGCGTCCAAGGTCAAGACCCAGGCGGTCAGCGCCATTATCGATCTGTACAACAACTAAAAGGGGAAGACGGCATGACTCACGAATGGGATGCCGGTCGGCTGGACAGTGACCTTGGTGGTGTGGGTTTCGATACCCTCGCGGTACGTGCGGGCCAGCACCGCACGCCGGAGGGCGAACACGGTGATCCGATGTTCTTCACCTCCAGCTACGTGTTCCGTACCGCCGCAGACGCAGCAGCACGGTTCTCGGGCGAGGTGCCGGGTAACGTTTACTCGCGCTACACCAACCCGACCGTGCGTTCCTTCGAAGAGCGGATTGCCGCCCTTGAAGGCGCTGAACAAGCCGTGGCTACAGCCACTGGCATGGCGGCCATTCTTGCCATCGTCATGAGCCTGTGCAGCGCCGGCGACCATGTGTTGGTGTCGCGCAGTGTGTTTGGCTCGACCATTAGCCTATTCGAGAAGTACTTCAAGCGTTTTGGTGTCGACGTTGATTACGTGCCTCTGGCGGACATATCCGGCTGGGACGCGGCTATCAAAGCCAACACCAAATTACTGTTTGTCGAGTCGCCGTCCAACCCATTGGCTGAGCTGGTGGATATCACCGCATTGGCCGAAGTGGCGCACGCCAAAGGCGCGCTGCTGGTGGTCGACAACTGTTTCTGTACCCCGGCGCTGCAACAGCCGTTGCTGCTGGGCGCTGACATCGTGATGCATTCGGCGACCAAGTTCATCGACGGCCAAGGCCGTTGCATGGGCGGTGTGGTCGCTGGTCGCAGCGAGCAAATGAAAGAGGTGGTGGGTTTCCTGCGCACTGCTGGGCCGACGTTGAGCCCGTTCAATGCCTGGATTTTCCTCAAGGGGCTGGAAACCTTGAATTTGCGCATGCGTGCTCACTGCGCAAGCGCTCAGATTCTGGCCGAATGGCTGGAGCAGCAGGACGGTGTTGAAAAGGTCCACTACGCCGGCCTCAAGAGCCATCCGCAGCACGCCTTAGCCAAGCGTCAGCAAAAGGGCTTTGGTGCGGTCGTCAGTTTTGAAGTTAAAGGCGGCAAAGAAGGCGCCTGGCGCTTTATCGATGCGACGCGGCTGATTTCGATCACCGCGAACCTGGGCGACAGCAAAACCACGATCACCCACCCAAGCACGACGTCCCACGGACGCTTGGCGCCTCAAGAGCGCGAAGCAGCCGGCATTCTGGACAGTCTGATCCGGGTCGCTGTCGGACTCGAAGACGTGGCTGATCTGCAGGCGGATCTGGCACGTGGTTTGGCGGCCTTGTGAGTGATTGGGCGGTGGCGGCAACCGGTGCCAGTAATGGCAAGGTTGCTTTGGTCACGGGCGCTGCGCGAGGGATCGGGTTGGGTATCGCCGCCTGGCTGATTTCCGAAAGCTGGCAAGTGGTGCTCACTGATCTAGACCGCGAGCGCGGGGCTAAAGTGGCGAAAGTGCTGGGTGAAAACGCCCTGTTCATCGCCATGGACGTCTCCAGCGAAGAACAAGTCAAGGCGGGAGTAGCCGAGGTTCTTGGGCAATTCGGTCGTCTTGACGCGCTGGTGTGCAACGCCGCAGTGGCTGATCCGCACAATACGATTCTGGAAACCCTGACCCTGTCTTACTGGAACCGCGTTTTAGCGGTCAATCTCAGTGGGCCAATGTTGTTGGCCAAGCACTGTGCGCCGTACCTGCGCGCCCACTGCGGCGCCATCGTCAACCTGACCTCAACCCGAACTGCGCAGTCTGAACCGGATACCGAGGCCTATGCCGCGAGTAAGGGAGGCTTGCTGGCCCTGACTCACGCCTTGGCCATCAGCCTGGGACCAGAGATCCGTGTCAACGCTGTCAGCCCCGGCTGGATCGATACCCGTGACCCTTCCGTGCGCCGTGCTGAGCCGCTGTCAGACGCCGACCATGCTCAGCACCCAGCGGGCAGGGTAGGGACGGTTGAAGACGTGGCGGCGATGGTGGCCTGGCTGCTGTCGAAAAACGCAGGGTTCGTCACCGGGCAAGAGTTTGTCGTCGACGGTGGCATGACCAAAAAAATGGTATATGCGTGATGGGAGCTGCAAGCTTCAAGCGGTTAGCTGCAAGTTAGAAGCACGGTGGGGTTGTGGCGGCTGTTGTGTTGTTGCTTTTGCCTTGTCGCTTGGAGCTGATAGCTTGCCGCTTGAAGCTCAGCCCCTTGTAGCTGATTTTGAAAAAACTTCAAGCGGGCTATTGACTTAGGTTCGATACCCACGTAAATTTCGCGGCCTCAACGAAGCAAAGGGTGATTAGCTCAGCTGGGAGAGCA